>CALPVO020000351.1 GCA_943327025.2 Janthinobacterium lividum | reverse complement strand
CGATAGCGATCGAGGGGGCTGTGGAGTTGTGCATCCGCCACGCTTCCAGCGTACAGCGCCTGTGATGCGGGCTCTCCCTTGAGGCCACCTGATTCCAGCAGGATGACGTCGAGGCCGCTCTCCAGCAGTTCCAGCGCGATAGCGATTCCGGCGGCGCCGCCACCGGCGATGCAGATATCGGCTTCCAGCAACTGACCCTCGGTCAGGTCGCGAGCGTCCTGCAGCATCAAGCACTCCGCCAATGGCTGGTGAGTTGACACTGTGGCAGCGGTTGGAGGTACGGGTCTGTACCTTGTCGTACATCCTGCCGCGCGCGGCCGGCTAGGACGGTGGCAACAGACTGCGCAGACGGTAAACGAGGTCCAACGCTTCGCGCGGACTCAGCCGGTCGGGATCGGCGGTCGCCAGTTCGTCTACTAGCGGCGTGTAGTCGGGGCCCGCCGGTAGTCCTATCGGCGGCTCCAGTTCCACCGCCACGGGTGCGGGGTTGAAGTCCAGTTGGGCTTGTGGACCCGCGGCGAGCCTGGCCTGCGCCTCGGCTTGCCGCTCGAGTCGGTCGAGGTGCCGCCGCGCCATGCCGACGACTTCGCGTGGCACACCGGCCAGCAAGGCGACCTGCAAGCCATAGCTGCGGCTGGCAGGACCTTCGCGAACCGCATGCAGAAAGACCAGTTTCTCGCCATGTTCGGTAGCGTCGAGATGCACGTTCAGCACGCCTTCGGCCTCTTGTGGCAGGCGGGTCAGTTCGAAATAGTGCGTGGCGAACAATGTAAAGGAGCGGGTGCGCTTCGCCAGATGCAGGGCGCAAGCATGGGCCAAGGCGAGGCCATCGTAGGTGCTGGTACCGCGACCCACCTCGTCCATTAGCACCAAGCTTTCAGCGGTGGCATTGTGAAGAATGTTCGCCGTCTCAGTCATCTCCACCATGAAGGTAGAGCGCCCGCCGGCTACGTCGTCACCGGCCCCGATACGCGTGAAGATGCGATCCACCGGGCCGAGTAGGGTCGCCGCGGCCGGCACGAAACTCCCAATGCGAGCCATGATGACGGTGAGCGCCGCCTGGCGCATGTAAGTGCTCTTGCCGCCCATGTTCGGGCCGGTAATCACCAGCATTCGCCGATTGGCATCCAGTTGCAGATCGTTCGGAACATAAGGCACGTCGATGAATCGCTCGACGACGGGGTGGCGACCCGCGCTGATCTGGAGCACGGGTTCGTCCGTGAACTGGGGGCGCGCGTAGTGATGCAGCCTTGCTTGCAGTGCTAATCCCGCCAGCACATCGGTCGTCGCCAGTTCGCGGGCTGCACATTGCAGCGTTGGCAGGGCTTCGCGCAAGGTGCCTAGTAGTGCTTCGTAGAGCAAACGCTCGCGAGCCAAAGCCCGTTCGCGCGCACCGAGGACCTTATCCTCAAAAGATTTGAGCTCCGGCGTCAGGAAACGCTCGGCGTTTTTCACGGTCTGCCGACGCACATAAGTGGCCGGCACCTGTTCCGCTTGCGAGCGATTCAGTTCAATGTAAAAACCGGAGACGCGGTTGTAGGCGATGCGCAGCGAGGACAGCCCCGTGCGTTCACGTTCGCGCGTTTCCATGTCCAGCAGGTACTGGTCGGTGTTGCTGCTGATGGCACGCAGTTCGTCGAGGTCGGAATCGTACCCGGTGGCGATGACGCCGCCCTCGCGCAGCACCACCGGCGGGTTGTCCACCACGGCGTGTAACAGCAGTTCGCTAAGTTCCGCCAAGTGGCGCCCGGCGCCACCGGCGGAGAGGGTTAGCGCGGCGCGTTCCAGCAAGGGCGTGGTGCAACTCCCGAGCAAGGTCGCGACGGCGGGAATGGATTCCAGTGCACTGCGCAGGCCAGCCAAGTCGCGGGGCCGCGCTGTACCCAAGGCGATGCGCGTAAGGATGCGCTCGACATCGCCGACGCCACGCAAGGCCTCGAGCAAGGAGTCGATTACGCCAGCCTCGAGCAGTTCAGCGATACCGTCGAGCCGTTCCTCCAGAGGCGCCGTGGCCCGCAACGGACGCGACAACCAGCGCCGCAATTCGCGCGCGCCCATGGGCGTGGCGGTGGCATCGAGCACCGCCGCAAGTGAGCCACCTTCGCGACCGCTAGTGCTTTCCAGCAGTTCGAGGTTACGGCGGGTAGCGGGGTCTAGTTGCACGGCCTCGTCGCGATTTTCCACCGCGAGTCCGGTCAGATGGGGCAGCGCTGTCTTCTGGGTTTCCTGCAAGTACTGCAGCAGAGCGCCGGCGGCGGTAATGGCGAACTCCATACCGGTGACGCCGAAGCCAGCCAAGTCCCGGGTGCTGAACTGGGTGGTCAGCAGGCGCTCAGCTACCTCGCGATCGAAGTGCCACGGCGCGCGCGGTACGCGCCTCCCGCTCCAGCCTTCCAAGGCGTCGGCAACCCCTTCGTGCAGACCGGTCAAGGTGGCATCCGCTTCAGAGACCAGTAGTTCCACGGGTTGCAGGCGCGCCAGTTCCGCAGCCAGTGCTTCTGTACTGTCGGGTTCGCTGACTGTGAAACGACCACCCGCGAGATCTACGACCGCGAGGCCAGCGAGTGGCGCACCGGGCTTGCGAGCCCCGCCACGCGCATTGCCGGGCATCCACAGTGCCACGACCAGCGTGTCGCGGTGCGCTTCCAGCAGAGCGTCGTCGGTCACGGTGCCTGGCGTGACGACTCGCACCACCGCGCGTTCCACTGGACCTTTTGATTTGGCCGGGTCGCCAATCTGTTCGCAGATGGCCACGCTCTCGCCCTGGCGGACGAGCCGCGCGAGGGAGGTCTCGAGGGTGACGACCGGGATGCCCGCCATCGGAATGGGCGAGCCGCCGGAGGTCCCGCGCGCGGTGAGCGTGATGTCGAGTAGGCGCGCGGCCTTCCGTGCATCATCGAAGAACAATTCGTAGAAATCGCCCATGCGGTAGAAGAGCAGCACACTGGGGTGCTGCGCTTTCAGGCGCAGATATTGCTGCATGACCGGGGTATGGCCGCTCAGGTCGGGGCCAGT
>CALPVO020000350.1 GCA_943327025.2 Janthinobacterium lividum | reverse complement strand
CGGCCCCGAGGAAGAGCGGCAAGCGCTGCGCAAGGAAATCATCCGCGCGCTGCGCGGTGGCCTCAATACCGGCCGGCCGCTCGCCAAGGTGAGCCCGCCCACGGCCAGCCTGTCCAAGCCGGAATTCCTTGAAGGCGTGGCCAAGGTGAAGGAACGGATCGCTGCCGGCGACGTCTACCAGTTGGTGTTATCCGTGCGTTTCGCCGGCAAGCACACGGTGGACCCGTTCGAGGCCTACCGCGCACTGCGCCTCATCAACCCTTCGCCGTATATGTTCTACCTCGACATTGCGGGCTTGCAGGTGGTCGGCTCTTCCCCCGAAGCACTGGTGAAGCTGCAGGACGGTCGCGCCCAACTGCGCCCTATCGCTGGCACGCGCCCGCGCGGCGCGGATGTCGCTTCGGACCTCGAACACGAAACCAGCTTGCTGGCAGACGTGAAGGAAAACGCCGAGCACGTGATGCTGGTGGACTTGGCCCGCAACGATTTGGGCCGCGTAGCGGCAGCAGGCACGGTGGGCGTCGCGCCGTACCGCGTCATTGAACGCTACAGCCACGTCATGCATATCGTCAGTGGTGTGAATGGCCAGTTGGCTGCCGGCAAAGATGCTTTCGATCTATTCGCGGCGACGTTCCCGGCGGGAACGCTGGTGGGCGCACCGAAAGTGAAGGCTATGGAAATCATCGATCAACTCGAGCCCGTGCGTCGCGGGCTGTATGGCGGAACGGTGGGTTACTTCGGCGAGACGGGCGACATGGACCAAGCGATCACTATTCGGTCGTTGGTGTTTCAGGGTGACCAATACACCTACCAGGCAGGCGCCGGCATTGTCGCGGACAGCGACCCGGAAGCCGAATATGCCGAGGTGTTGGCGAAGAGTGCGGCCTTGCGGCGTGCACTGCAGTTGGCGGAGGAAGGACTGTGAGCGTGCGTCTGTTGCTGGTCGATAACTACGACTCTTTCACCTACAACCTGGTGCAGGCCTTCCTGGTGCTGGGCGCCGAAGTGGAAGTGCATCGCAACGACGAAATTACCGTCGAGCAGGCGCTGGCGCGTGCGCCCACGCATGTGTGCATTTCGCCGGGCCCCGGCACGCCCTACGACGCCGGCGTCTCCATGGACATGATTCGCGCCTTCGCGGGCAAAGTGCCGGTGTTGGGCGTGTGTCTTGGGCATCAGTCCATCACCGAAGTGTTCGGTGGCAAGGTGGTGCGCAACTCGCGCCTCATGCATGGCAAGACTTCGCCCGTGAACCACGATGGCTTGGGTGTGTTCGCAGGCTTGCCGCAGCCTATGTTGGTGGGGCGTTACCACTCGCTGGTAGCGAAGCCGGAAAGCTTGCCCGCGTGCCTGCAAGTAACGGCCACCACCGCCGAAGGCGAAATCATGGGGCTGCGTCACACGGAACTCGTGGTGGAAGGCGTGCAGTTCCATCCGGAAAGCGTGCTGACGCCCGATGGCCCGCAGTTGCTGGGCAACTTTCTGCGTATGCAGGGTGGAGTGCGTTAAGCCATGTCTGTGAACCACCCCGCTGTGAGCCCTGCCGCCGCTGCACCGCTGGTATTGCGCGACGTATTGGAACGCTTGCTGGCGGGCGAATCGCTCGCTGAAGCGGAAGCGCAGCAGTTGCTGGTGCAGCTTACGGACGAGAGTCTTTCGCCGGCCATGGTGGCTGCGCAGTTGGTGGCATTGCGCGCCAAGGGCGTCGTGGCAGAAGAAGTGCGCGGCTTTGCTAAGGGCATGCGCGCTTTGGCGCGTCGCCCCGAATTACCTTTTGTTGGTAAAACAGTAGACGTGGTGGGCACGGGGGGCGATGGCTCCGGTAGCGTGAACCTTTCCACGGGCGCGGCGCTGCTGGCGGCAGCTGCCGGTGCGCAAGTGGTGAAGCACGGCAACCGCAGTATCAGCAGCCGGTCTGGTAGTGCAGACCTACTCGAAGCGCTGGGCCTGAAGTTGCCCCTGCAAGGCGCAGATATTGGTGGCTGCCTGACGGCTACCGGCTTCACGTTCCTGTTCGCGCCCCATCACCACCCGGCCATGAAAGCGGTAGGCCCGGTGCGTGGTGCCATGGGCATTCGCACGGTGTTCAACTTGCTGGGGCCGCTGACGAACCCGGCGTCACCGCCGTTTGGTCTCATCGGCGCGTTCAACCTCGACACAGCCAAGCTCATGGCGGAAGCCTTCGCGGGCTTGCCCATTGAACGCGTGTTCGTGGTGCATGGTGAGCCGGGTTGGGATGAGCCCACGCCCTGTGGTCCGTTCCATTTGTTCGATGTGCAGAAGACGGACGGCAGCGAGCTTGCCACTGTGGCGCACACTGTGCGTGACCCACTCACGGACTACGGGCTGCCGCGTTGTCGCCCGGAAGACCTTGCTGGCGGTGATGGCGCCCACAACGCCGAGCGTCTGCTGCAGGTGTTCCGCGGCGAAGACCAAGGCGCGCATCGCCATGCCTTGTTGCTCGGCGCAGCGCTCGTGCTGGAAGTGACTGGGCAAGCTGCAACGCCGCGCGACGCGCTGGCTATGGCGACTGCTGCCATCGACAGTGGTGCGGCATTGCGGATGGCAGAAGCCTTGCGTGCCTTCGGTGCCAACGCTGGAGCTAACGCGTGAGCGGCTTCCTCGACCAGATGGCGGCTTCCAGTACGGCGCGTTACGCAGCCGCACTGGCGGCTGTGCCACTGGCCGAGGTGCGCGCCGCGGCCCTGGCGCGTGCGCCGGCACCGCCGTTGCGGTTGGATGGCCGTTTCGACCTCATTGCTGAACTGAAGCTACGTTCGCCGGCGCTTGGCCAACTGGGCACGCTGCAGCAGGACGATGCGCTGGAGCAGCGCGTAGCGGCTTATGCGCGCGGTGGCGCCGCGGCAGTGTCTGTGCTCACCGAGCCCGACCGCTTCGATGGCAGCCTCGAACACTTGCGCCGCGCCGTGACCGTGCTGGACCCGCTTGGTGTTCCGGCCATGCGCAAAGATGTTCTGGTGGCACCGTACCAGTTGTACGAAGCGCGCGCGGCAGGCGCGGGCGG
>CALPVO020000349.1 GCA_943327025.2 Janthinobacterium lividum | reverse complement strand
TGCATGGGGCAGGGGAACTGGACGCGTTGTTGTGGGCACCTGTGGCTACGGCGCCTGCCCCCAGTACGCCGCAACGCCCGGCAAAAGCTCGACGCCAGCCAGCAACGAGGAGCCGATGATGGAGACGGATGCTGCCCCGGTTCATGCGGGCCCGCCTTACAGCGCGCGCCACGTCGTGTTCAGTCACGGCAAGGAAAGCGGGCCTTGGGGTTCGAAGATCCGCGCCTTGGCAGCCGTAGCCACGGCCGCTGGATGGGCGGTGGATTCCATCGACTACCAAGGCATGGCGGACCCGGCGGCGCGTGTGGCGAAACTGGTAGCGGCTGGGCGTTCAGCGGCCGGCCCGCTCGTGTTGGTGGGTAGCAGTTTGGGTGGGCACGTTTGCACTTCCGCAGCATTGCAATTGCCGGTGCGTGGCCTCTTTCTACTGGCGCCAGCGTTTTTCATGCCGGGCTTCGAGGCGCTGACACCTGCAGTGCCCAAGTGCCCCGTGGAGATTGTTCACGGCTGGCACGACGATATCGTGCCGGTGGAAAACACTCTGCGTTGGGCGCGGCCGAGTGCAGCGCGCGTTCACTTGCTTGATACCGAACACCGTATGCACGAGGTCATTCCGGAATTGGAGCAGTTGTTCGCGGTATTCCTCGCTCGCATTGCTGGTTAATACTTCCGCGCAATAGCGCGGGCAGCCAACCGGTCCACCAATCCCGGCGCCACGAGACGCACCCAGCGGCCTACGCGGCCACGCAGCGACCCAAGCCACAACCGTTGGCGTTGGTAGGTGGCGTTCACGAGCGCAGCGGCGCAGGTTTCTGCGGTCATGATGCGATCGCGTTGCATGGGGCTGGCGCCCAGTGCCTTGCCATCTGCACCGATGGCGCGTGCGTGAATTTGCGAGACCACGAAGTCGGGCGCGATGAGCGTGACTGAGACGCCGTGCGGCGCTTCCTCGATGCGGAGCGAATCGAAGAAGCCGAACATGGCGTGCTTGCTGGCGGCATAGCCGGACCGTTCCGGAACCCCCGTGAGGCCGGCGAGGCTGGCGACGGCGACCAAGCGGCCGCGTGAACGGCGCAAGTAGGGCAGGGCGGCCGCGGCTAGCCATGCAGCACCCAGGTAGTTCACGCGCATGAGGCGTTCCAACACGCCAAGGTCTTCGAGCGCGTCGAGCCGTGTCCACATGGTCATGCCTGCATTGGCCACCACCACATCAAGACTGCCAAAGCGCTCCACACTCGCGGCCACCAGGGCCTTCACTGCAACTTCATCGCCGACGTCGGTGGGGTGGCACAGCACTTGCGTACCCGGTTGGGCAGCAGCGCAGTTTGCTGCCACTACCGCCAGACGCTCCGCCGAACGGGCCGCCAGCACGAGGTTCGCACCCTCGCGAGCAAAGGCCACGGCCGCGGCAGCGCCGATGCCCTCGCTGGCGCCCGTGATGAGCACTATCTGACCTGAAAAACGCTGTGCCATGGTCAAACTCCCCTGAATGGAGCGACTTTGCACCGCGGCGCTGCACTAGGCAAGGCGGCGCACGGTACACTTACTAGATGGAGTCTGGTCTAGAGCCACAGCCCGTAGCGGCCCGGTCTACCCACTCAGTGGGTGGCTGGATGGTGTACATCATCGAAAGCGAGCAGGGCTTGCTTTATACGGGCATTACCACCGAGCCCGAGCGGCGCTTCCGCGAGCACGCCAGCGGCAAGGGTGCTCGTTGGTTTCGCGGCCGCACCCCACAGCGGTTCGTGTATTTGGAAGCCTGCGCCGACCGTGCTGCAGCGTCGCGGCGGGAGGCAGCCATCAAACGCTTGCCGCGTACTGCCAAGTTGGCGCTGGTGGCCGCTGCCGCAACTGAGGGCTCCCCATGAAAACCTGGTTCGGTCTCGACCGTATTTTCTTGACGATTGCGGCGCGCGTTGCCGCCCTCGTGGTAGTCCCCAAAGTATTGCCTGTCGACGAGGCCGAGCAATTGCGTGGCCGTGGCCGGCGCGTGTTCTACGTGCTCGAGGAACGCACGCTCTCTGACCAACTGGCGTTGATTCTCGCCTGCCGGCAGTTGGGCTTGCCCTCTCCAGCGCGGCGCATGCTGGTGGGTGGGCAGGTAGAACGCCACGCCATGGTGTTCATGGGCCGCTCACGCGGTTGGTTCCGCACCCGCGCAGACCGTCGTCTGCCGGTGCGGTTACAGCGCTTGGTGGATGCAACGCTTGCCGCGGGCGACCGTGACATTGACCTCATTCCCGTCGCCGTGTTCTGGGGACGTGCACCCCAGCGTGAACCGGCTTGGTGGCGCACGCTCTTCGCCGAAGGTTGGTCGTTTGCCGGCCGCTTCCGCCGCTTTCTCGCCGTGCTGGTGAATGGTCGCGCGACGGCGGTGCATTTCGGTGAACCTTTGCCGCTGGAGGCAGAGCCTGGCGAAGCGGGCGATGCCGGACGCGTTGCGCGTCGCTTGGCGAGATTGGCCCGTTCGCAGTTGCGCCAGCAACGGGCGGCCACGCTAGGGCCCGACCTCTCGCACCAACGGACGGTCATTCGCGAAGTGCTGCGTTCGCGGGCCGTGCGCGCGGCGGTGGCTGCCGAGGTACGTTCCAAGAAGCTCACTCGTCGGCAGGCGTTGCTGCAAGCCCGGGGCATGGCGAACGAGATTGCCGCCAACTATTCGCATCGCTTCGTGTCGATTATGTATCGCCTGCTCACGCGGCTGTGGAACCGCCTGTACGACGGCGTGGACGTGTTTCATGCGGAGCGCCTGAACCTGGCGGCCAGTGGTGCGCAGGTGGTGTATGTCCCCTGCCATCGCAGCCACATGGATTACCTGCTGCTCAGCTATGTCATCTATCACCGCGGTCATGCGGTGCCCCACGTCGCGGCGGGCGTGAACCTGAACATGCCCATCATCGGGCGTTTCTTGCGCATGGGCGGTGCGTTCTTCCTGCGGCGCAGCTTCAAGGGCAGCGCCGTCTATCCTGCGGTGTTCACCAAGTATCTCGCCGTGATGATGGCGCGAGGTCATTCCATCGAGTACTTCAT
>CALPVO020000348.1 GCA_943327025.2 Janthinobacterium lividum | reverse complement strand
CTCGGCAGCTCCGTGTGCATGGTCACCACGCGAGCCATCATCGGCGATGTTTATCCGCGTGAAAGCATGGCGCGCATGCTGGCCTTCCTCACCATGGTCATGGTGATTGCGCCCACGCTGTCGCCTATCGTCGGTGGCGTCATCGGTGATTTGTCCGGCTGGCGCGGGGTGTTCTGGGTGCTGGCCGGCGTCGGCCTACCCGCGCTGGTGCTTACCGCATGGCGCCTGCCGGAAACCCGCAGCGATGCCGACCGCGCCGCCTTCGCCGCGAGCGGTGGACACGGGCCCGGCGCCTTGTGGCGCCAAAGCCGCCATATCCTCGGCGACCTCGCGTTTTTCAACGGCATTCTGCAAGCGGCCGTCATCTACGCCACCTTCCTGGTGTTCGTCTGGAGCACGCCGTACGTACTGACAGCACAGGGCCTGCCGCTGTCCACTTACGGTTTGTGGAACCTGCTCATTGCCGTGGGCTATTTCATCGGCAACTGGCTGGTCACACGCCGCAGTGGCCGCTACTCCATGGCCGGCTTCATCCGCACTGGAGTCACGCTGCAACTGGCTGGCGCTGTACTGGGTTTCGCACTGGCTGAATCTGCCTTTGCCGGCCCAATGCTCACGCCGCTGTGCTTGTTCCTGCCGATGGCAGTGCTGGCCTATGGGCAGGGACAGGCTTTACCGAACGTCACCGCCAGCGCCGTGGCCCTGCACCCGGAAGCCAGCGGTACGGCTTCCAGCCTCATGGGCTTCGGCCAGCAGTTCGCGGCTGCCGTCGCCGTACAATTCATGGGCTTGTTCCCGTCGACAACGGCCCAGCCCACCATGCGCTTCATTCTGGCGGCCGCGGTGTTTTCCGCCGTGCTGCTGTGGTTCGACCAACGCCGCCAACCCAAAATCCACTGAAGCGGGCTGTTGCCAGTTCCCAGTCAGCCAGACCGCTGCAGTTCACGACATCTTCCGACTTTACTCACGAAAGCACGCACCATGGACGTACGCACCGCCCTCCTCACTCGCGCCTCACCAGGCAAGCTCGTAGAGCCTGCTCCCGATGCCGCGCAGCTCACGCAACTGCTGGAAGCCGCCGTGCGTGCTCCGGACCATGGGCGTCTCGCGCCGTGGCGGTTCGTGGTGTTGCGTGGCGTCGCGCGCGAAGTGCTGGCGGACGCGATGGAACAAGATTTGCTGGCCCGCAAACCCGAAGCCACCGCCGAGGAACGCACGGCGGAACGCCACAAGCCGCTACGCTCCCCCTTGCTGGTGGTAGTGGCCGCTGCCGTACGTGAACACCCCAAGGTGCCCGCCATCGAGCAGATTACGGCCACGGCTGCCGCCGTGCAGAACCTGTGGACGCAGGCGCAGGCGCTTGGCTTCGGCATGATGTGGAAGACGGGCCCGGCCGCTTACAGCCCACGCGTGAAGACAGCGCTCGGTTTCGCCATCGACGACACTATCGTCGGTATCCTGCACCTCGGCACACCGGCAGTGGCAGGGACGGCCCGCGTGCCGGACTTGTCGACTGTGGTCCGTTATCTCTAAGGAAACTCCATGAGCCGCTTCCATGGCACCCCCGGTTTCGCCCACGGCAAGCCCGATACCGTCGGCGTCTTGCTGGTCAATCTCGGCACGCCCGACGAACCCAGTCCGAAGGCTGTTAGACGCTATTTGAAAGAATTTCTTTCGGACCCACGCGTGGTCGAAGTGCCGCGTCTCCTGTGGTGGCTCATTCTCAACGGCATCATCCTGAACATTCGCCCGCGCCGCAGCGCGCACGCGTATTCGCAGGTATGGACTCCGGAAGGCTCGCCGCTGCTGGTGCTGACGCGTCGCCTGGCCGCACGCGTGCAAGCCGTGCTCGATTCGCTGCGCCCCGACTCCGCTGGTCGTTTGTTGGTGGAAGTAGGCATGACCTACGGCAACCCCTCGCTGCCTTCCGCTTTGCGTCGTCTGCAAGCGGCGGGCGCACGACGCATCGTCGTCGTGCCGCTGTATGCGCAGTATTCCGGCACCACTACCGCTTCCATCTTCGACCGTGTCACGCGCGAGCTAGCCACGTGGCGCTGGGTGCCCGAGATGCGTTTCGTGAATGGCTGGCATAGCCACCCGCAGTACCTGCGCGCACTCGCGGACAGTGTGCGTGCGCACTGGGCACAGCACGGGAAAGACCACCTGCTGTTCTCTTTCCACAGCATCCCGAAAAGTTATCTGCTGCAAGGCGACCCGTATCACTGCTTCTGCCAGGCCACCGCGCGTGGTGTGGCCACCGAACTGCAGTTGGCAGCCGACGAGTGGTCCATCGCTTTCCAATCGCGTATCGGCACACAAGAATGGCTGAAGCCTTATACGGATATCGTGCTCAACGAATACGCCGCTGGCCCGCACAAGCGGGTCACGGTGGTGTGCCCGGGCTTCACCACGGACTGTCTGGAAACGCTGGAAGAAATTGCCATACGCGGGCGTGAAGATTTCATGGCCCATGGCGGCGAGGCCTTCGGCTATGTCCCGGCGCTGAACGATGGCGAACCGCAGGCACGCTTGCTGGCTGAAGTGGTGCTACAGCACACGGCCGGCTGGGCAGAAGCCGCGCAAGGCTTTGACTCCAAGACTGCCGATGCCACTGCAGCGCAAGCCGCAGAGCGCGCCCGCGCCCTCGGGGCGGAAAGGTGACAGCCGGGCCGCTCGGCCGCTTTCTGGAACTGGCGCTACCCGCGCCAGACCTACTGGCGGCTTGGCATGCGCTGCATGGTCTCGGGTTCGCCGAGGCCACTACCACTGACGCCCGGCCCACCGGGTACGCCGTATTCAGCGATGGTCGCGTCGCCCTCGGGTTGCATCAGCAAGCGCTAGACGTGGAATTGATCTTCGTGCGCACCGGCGTGCAACAAGTTGCCGCCAGCCTTGTCGCCGCGGGCCTTGAGCCGACCGAGCAAAGATTGGGCGAAGACACGGCGCACGAGGTGGCTTTCCGTCTGCCCGGTGGCCCGGCCGTGCGCTTGCTGGAGGCGCGTACTTTTTCCCCGCCGCCTATCCCTACCATGCCCGCCACTGG
>CALPVO020000347.1 GCA_943327025.2 Janthinobacterium lividum | reverse complement strand
CGGCAGCGCTACAAGGAAGGGGCTGACACCATCAAGATCACCGCCACGGGCGGCGTGTTGTCCTTGGCGAAGAATAGCCAGAACGCGCAGTTCACTGAAGAAGAGGTGCGCGCCGTGGTGTCCACGGCGCACGACTACGGGTTCAAGGTGGCGGCACATGCCCACGGCGCCGACGGCCTGAAGCGCGCCGTGCGTGGTGGCGTAGATAGCATCGAGCACGGCACTTTCATGGACGACGAGGCCATGCGGCTGATGCGTGAGCGCGGCACTTACTACGTGCCTACGCTTTCGGCAGGGCAGTGGGTTTTCGATCGCGCCCAGCAGCCCGGTTTCTTTCCGGAAATTATTCGTCCCAAGGCGCTGGCAGTCGGCCCACAGGTTGCGCAAACCTTTGCCAAAGCCTATCGGATGGGGGTCCCCATCATGTTCGGCACGGACACTGGCGTTTCGGCGCATGGCGACAACGCGAAGGAGTTTGCCCTGATGGTCGCCAACGGCATGCCCATGCTGGCAGTCATCAAGGCAGCCACGATTGTGCCGGCCAAGTTCATGGGTGAGGACCAGCGCCTCGGAACCGTGGAAGCCGGCAAGTTGGCCGACCTCGTTGCCGTGAAAGGCGACCCCACCGTCGACCCGCAGGTGATGACGCAGGTGCGACTGGTGATGAAGGGCGGCGTCATTTACCGCCAATAAGCCCTGCGCGGTGGTGCGGTTCAGGGAAGCAAGTGTTCCTGGACCGCCGCCCGCAAGTCGTTCAAACGGCCGTGGAAGAAGTGCTCTGCACCCGGGAGCACCACGACGGTAGGCGCCGGTTCCAGTGCGCCTGTCCAAGCCAAGACTGCTTCGTGGTCTACCAGTTCATCTTGATCGCCCTGAATGACCAGCCATGGGCACTGCGGTACGGCGAGGGTCGTGAAGTCGAAGCGCTGTACCGGTGGCGCGATGGTGATGAGTTGCCGCACTGGCAGTAGCGTGGCCAATTGCGTTGCTACATAAGCGCCGAAGCTGAAGCCGGCGACGACTAGTTCTGCCGCAGGCCAGCGCGCCTGCAAGGCACGCGCCGCCGCGAGAGCGTCTTCTGCTTCGCCACGGCCCAAGTCCCAGCTGCCGGCGCTCTTGCCGACGCCACGGAAGTTGAAGCGCAACGTGGCGTAGCCCTTTTCCTGCAGGGCTCGTGCGGCGATGACCACCACCTTGTTGTCCATGGTGCCGCCGAACAGCGGGTGCGGGTGGCATAGCAGTGCCACGCGGTGGCCGGCGAAATCCGCAGGGATTTCGAATGCCGCTTCCAATTCACCGGCTGGGCCTGCTAACAGTAGACGTTCCGGGGCGGGTGGGCGGAATGGACTCATGGCAAAACTCCCGGTGGCAAGTGCCAAAGAAAAAGGGCGGTAAAACCGCCCTTTTTCGACTGCCGGCGCTGCCGCCCGTTGGGGGGCAGCGCTGGCAAAGCCTTGCGGCTTTTAGCCCACGAAGCCCTTGAGGTTCTTCAGGGGCATGACGCGGACCTTCTTCGAAGCCGGCTTGGCCTTGAAAGTCATCGGCTCGCCCGTGAACGGGTTCGTGCCCTGGCGCGCCTTGGTGGCGGGCTTCTTCACGACCTTCATCTTCAGCAGGCCGGGCATGGTGAACAGGCCAGCGCCCTTCAGGCTCTTCTTGATGATGCCGTTCAGGGATTCGAACACAGCCGAAACCTGCTTCTTGGACAGCTCGGTGTCCTTGCTGATCTGCGCGAGGATGTCGGACTTGGTCGGGGCCGCGCTCTTCTTGGTCGCCATTTTTCTCTCCTTGAGGGAAGCAGCCCTTCGGGTCGCCCGGGCTGTCCACGTGACTTAGGGGGTCCACCGGCGTTTTCACGCCTTTTTCAATTCAGGTGCAACATTAGCACAGCCAGAATGCATATTTAATAGGGTTTTCCCGCTACACAGCAATTTTTTAACGGCTAAAACAGGGTTTTTGCACCAAGGTGTCAGCGCTTGCAATCAGTTGGCGAACATCTCGCGCCTGAACGAGGCCTTGAGTTGCGTGCCATCGGTCAATTGTGCTGTGACATGAAACACCAGTAATTCGCGCTGCGGCGTGGCGAATTCCGCCAGATAACTCACGGCGCCTGCTTCCTCCACGCGTCGTAGCCGCGCCTCGCGAAGCACGCCGGTGAGACTGCGGATCTCCACCGAGAACGTCGCTTCCACGGGCGTGGCGTTGGGCTGTCGGTTCAATACCAAGGTGAGCAGTCCGCGCCCGGCCGCTGGTTGCAGGCCATAGCGCATGGCAATCTGCGGGTCGAGGTCCTGCAGTGGCTGTGCCTGGTAAATGAGGGTGTACGGGCCCTGCGTCACATAGCCTTCGTCAGTCCACACTTGCGCCGGGGGCGGTGCGGAGGGCGTGCCGTTGCCACAGGCCGCTAGGCCCACTAGCCCTAGCAGGCTAGGCAGACCTACCAGCGCCACCGAGCGAAGGGCATGGGTTGTCAGCCAGGGACGGCGCATCAGGCGAGTCGCTCCAGCAGCATGCGGGCTACCTGCAAGGTGAGGATGAGGAACAGGGGCGAGAGGTCGAGCCCAGCCAGGGTCGGCACCGCTCGCTGAAACGGTTGCAGCAAGGGCGCCAGCACCTGGCCGACGATGTACGACATCGGGTGGCGACCGTCCGGGCTCACCCAAGAAAGTACGACCCACACAAACAGCAGGACGATGTACAGCAGCAGGACGGTATCCACGAGGGACAGCAGGCTGCCGAGCAGGAGGGTGGGCACATTGGCACCGCTACCGGTCGCCAGCCAAACGATGAGCGCGTGGCGTAACGCCTGCACCAGAATGACGGCCACGATGGCCGCGGTGTCGAGCGCACCGACCGATGGCAGCAGACGGCGCAGTGGCAACACCAAAGGGTTGGTGATCTGCAGCACGGCACGCGCTAGCGGGTTGCGAAAGTCTACGCGGGCCCATTGCAGCAGCAGTCGCAGCAGAAACGCGCCTACGAGAAGGCCGCTGAGGCTATCGATGATAAAGATCAGTTCGCGCATGGGAAACTCCGAGGGAAATACGGGCCGGCG
>CALPVO020000346.1 GCA_943327025.2 Janthinobacterium lividum | reverse complement strand
TCCAGAAAGGGTGTGGCACCACCGTGGCGGTGGCGTCGTCGTTGGCGGTGCCGAAATCGGCAGCACGGACGATGAAGCCACCCCCTGTGGAATAGAACTCCTCGCGCAGCAGTACTTCGCCCGCAGCATTGAAAGCGGTGAAGCGCATGCCATTGGCGTGCAGTGGCAGCACTTGGTCACGGTGGAACAGTAGGTCCAGTGCTTCATCGAAGGGCACGGCGTGGGTGCCCAACAAGCGCAGTTCCTGGGTGCCGCGAATTCTTTCGAGAGCCGGGTCCATGCTCTCGGGGTCGAGCGTCGCCGGCTCCATTCCCTCGAGGCCAAGCAACACGGCGCGGTCCGTACAGTGGCCACGGCCCGTAAGCGCCAGTGAACCGTACAGTTGGATGGCGATTTTGCGCACCGCGCTCAGCATCTCGCGGTGCGCGAGGTCCAATGCGAACTGCCGTGCAGCGTTCATCGGGCCCATGGTGTGGGAGCTCGACGGACCGACTCCGATTTTGAAGATATCGAGGACCGAAAGGCTGATGGGAGTTTGGTTCATGGGCTGAATTCTACCGTGGTGCCAAAGCAGCGCTTGTCTGGCGGCGTCGTGCCGCAGTCTCCAGTGTCGTGTTCAGCATGTGCGCGATCCGTACGCCGGCACGCGCCAGTTGCGAGGGCACGATACGGCGCCCGCCTTCTAGGTACGCAACGGGCAGTTCCATGGGGCCAGTCCCTTTTGCTTGGGTGGGGAGGCCGCACTGGAAGTTGGGCAGGGGGTCGTAGACCCAGCGACGGGACAGGATGCGCGATTCTTCCATCCAGCTATCCAGCGTGCCGCGTCGCCACGCGGGGAAGTCGGCGGCGAACTGCCGAGCCAAGGCCTTGGCATTGCCGCGCACCATGGTCTCGCCTTGGCGCGCCGCTGCGGTTCCACGCCAGAGCACCATGTTGACCAAATCGCTGTCCCAAACGGCATGCAGATTGGTGGGGAACAGCGGCCCCACCAGCGTGATACGGACCTGATTGCCGCCTTGGTCATGGTTCTCGCCGGCGTGCAGCGGCTGGTGGAGGTCGCCAACGATGTGGACGAGCATGAGCACGGCCTGGCGCCGGGCTTCCACGGGCGAATCGGGATTGGCCAGAACCTCCAGCAGGCGGTCGGCCTGCTCTGAAGCGCAGTCCCCCTTGGGGCAGTACTCGGCTTTGTCCACGGGTCCGCCGCACACGGGGCGGTTGTCGTAGTGCCATTGGTTAGAGCCGGGAACCTCTTTTTTCAGACGGTCGCGCTGCTCGTCCATCCACGTGGACCACTTGGCCACGTCCACCTCGCCCATGAGGTCGAGCAGTTCACCGCGTGCCACGGGGGAGAGCAAGGGTTGAGCAATGTAGCCAGTGGTGCGATGTCCATCCGCACCCCACGCCAATGCCACGCCGGGCAGGCAAGTGCAGGCGGCAATGATGAGCCGATACCAGCGGCCTGGCGCGCGAGGGCGGGGAGTCGGTTGTTTCATACGGCAGCGAAGCTCCGGGCCGCGGCGGACCAAGCGGGTGCGGTGTTCAGCGCGGCGACTGCGGCTTCTGGCGTGTCTACGAAGACCCACATATCGGCGTGTTGTCGCGCCATGAAGCGCTCTTCAATAGCAGACTCGAGCAGTTGCCGCAGCGGCTCGTAAAAGCCGTTGCGGTTAACGATGACCACTGCGCCGGTCCACAGCCCCAAACGCTTAAGGGTAAGGGCTTCCAGTAACTCTTCGAAAGTGCCGGTACCGCCAGGCAGTGCAATGACTGCCTCACTGCGGCTGAGCATCAGGTGCTTGCGGGTACGCATATCGTCAACGAGCATCAATTCCGACAGCGCATCGTGGGCCAGTTCCATGTCCGCGAGAAAATTGGGAAGGACCCCCAGCACCTGACCGCCAGCGGCGAGAGCGCCATTCGCCAAAGCTCCCATTGAACCCGACTTGCTACCGCCGTAGATGACGGTGCGCCCCTCCAGTGCCAGCAGTTCCCCGAGACGCCGGGCATCGCCGTGGTGTTGGGGGTCGCAACTTTTGCTGGACGCGCAGTAGACGCAGACCGCACGCGGGATGACGGGGAGTTGGGCTTCGGGCATGGGGGAACCTGAGCGAGGGACAGCAGCGGAATGATACGCCCGCCGTGAGACAATACGGCGCACGCTGCCCTTTGCTTGGAGCCATCGATGTCCATCTTGTTCAGTCCTTACACCCAGCGTGGGGTCACTTTTCGCAACCGCCTCGTCGTTTCACCCATGTGCATGTACTCGGCACAGGATGGGCTGGCCAACGACTGGCATTTGGTGCACCTCGGCTCGCGGGCCGTCGGCGGGGCGGCACTGGTCATTGCCGAGGCCACGGCAGTAACGGCGGAAGGGCGCATTAACAGCGGCGATCTTGGCTTGTGGAGCGATGCGCACATCCCCGGGCTGCGCCGCATCACCGACTTCATTCATGGGCAAGGAGCCGTCGCCGGTATCCAGTTGGCCCATGCGGGGCGCAAGGCTGGTACCACGCCCGACGGTGCGCGGGCGTTGCTGCCTGAAGAGGGCGGCTGGTCGTCGATTGTGGCGCCTAGCGCCGTGCCCTTCGCCGCGGCGACCCACGCCACGCCGCACGCCCTGTCACTGGCGGAAATCGCGTCTCTGGTAGAGGCATTTGCCGCTGCGGCGACGCGTGCGGTTGCCGCTGGGTTCGAGGTGGTGGAACTCCACGCGGCTCATGGCTATCTGTTTCACCAGTTCCTCTCGCCGCTGGCCAACCAGCGAACAGACGCCTATGGCGGCAGCCAGGCGAACCGTTTCCGTTTTCTGCTGGAGGCAACTGCCGCGGTGCGTGCGGCCTTGCCGGCAGACAAGCCGCTGTGGGTCCGTTTGTCCGTAACGGACTATGTGGAGGCCGGCTGGACGCTGGAGGATTCTGTGGCGCTGTCCGTGGAACTGAAGGCGGCTGGCGTGGATTTGGTCGACTGTAGTTCCGGCGCCATTGTGCCGAGAGTGAAGATTCCGGTGGCGCCAGGCTTTCAGGTGCCTTTCGCGGAACGCATCCGCCGGGAGG
>CALPVO020000345.1 GCA_943327025.2 Janthinobacterium lividum | reverse complement strand
CGGGCGTGACAGGCTTCGTGCCCGGACCGTGGAACAGTTCGTCGAAGCGGCTTTCAGCGTCCAGCAGCACTTCGCCGTCCGCGGGCTCCAGCGACGACCAGTTCCACTCGACGCCATGCTGCAACGCCGTGGCCGAAAGGTTCGATGAGCCCACGAACGCGCGCCGCGCGCCGCTGGAGTGGCGGAAAAGGTAGGCCTTGGGGTGGAAGCTGTGGCCGCGTGCCTCGTAGGCGCGTAGTTCCAGCCGGGCTCCGTTCACTGCCGGCAGGGCCAGCAGTGCTTCTAACGCATCGGGCTCGGTAACGCCCAGGTAGTCCGTGGTGAGAATGCGCACGTGCTGCCCGGGCCGCAGCAGCGCCGCACGCAGCGTGGGCGCCAGCAGTTCCACGCCACTGCGCAGCACGAACGCCACCGCCAGACGTGTCTCTACGGCCGCGCCCAGCTCGCGGCGCAGCGCCTGAAGAAACCGATGATCGCCGCCGGTGAACAGGCGTTGGGTGGGCATGGGTTCAGCGACTGGGAAACGTGCGCCAACCTTAGCTGAAACGGGGATGTGGTGGGGAGAATTGGAAGGTGAAAATGAGGCGCTGTTTTCAGTTGAAGGCGGAAGTAATACGACGCTCCGCGGATCCGTAGCGCTGTTTTTGGATGTTCGCGTTGGGAATACCCGCTGTCCTAGTGAGGCGACGTGGGCTATGTTTCCTGGCGTCACCAAGTGTAAAGCGTTGCTTTACGGTTGATTCAAAGGAAGGTAGCATGGATGCAATTCGTAAGTTTTCGACACAAAGGACTGGAACGGTTCGTCGTCGTGGGTGACTGGTCGGGTATACCGCCAAACTCAGCGGCTAAGCTGACTCGAATGCTCAGCTTTCTGGAGGCTGCTAGCCACGAGTCGGCGATTGCTGGTTGCCCCCTCTGGCATGTTCATCGGCTGGTTGGGAGCCCACCCGGTCGATGGAGTTTGCACGTCACGCGGAACTGGCGATTGGTGTTCCGGGTTGTACCAAGCGCTATCCCAGTTATCGAAGATCTGGATCTGATCGACTATCACTAGACCGATTTGGAGTGGCACGTCATGCGCCTTGAAAATCCTAGCCACCCAGGCGAACTCATCCGCGAAGATTTGCTCCCGCGTTTCGGCCTCACCGTTACCCGCACCGCCGAGGTGCTAGGGGTAACTCGCGTGGCGCTGTCCGCCATGCTCAATGGGCGCGCTGCTTTGTCCGCGGAGATGGCGCTGCGTATCGAACTGGCCTTCGGGTTGGACATGGAGACGCTGCTCACCATGCAGATGAACCACGACATCGCCGCCGCACGCCGCCGCGCACGGGACATCAAGGTGAGGAAGTTCGTGGCTTAGGGGGGCAACCTCTACGGGTTGGGCTTCGCGACCTCGGCAACCAACCGGATGCCAATCGCCTGGCATACCTTGAGGATGGTTTCGAACTGCGGGTGCGAGTTGGCTCGCAGCGCCTTGTAGAGCGCCTCGCGCGCCAGGCCGGTGGAGCGCGCCATTTCCGTCATGCCGCGGGAACGGGCGATGACCCCCAGGAATTCCTGAACCTCCGCGGGGTCGTTCTCTTCCAGCACTTGGGTCAGGTATTCGGCAATGTCTTCCACCGAATGCAGTTGGTCTGCCATATCGAACTTCGGCAGTTCGGAAGCGCGGAGCTTGTCCATGCCAGTTCATTCCTCGATGGTTTGTTGAAGCGCGATCGCGCATTCACGGCCTCATCCAAATTGTAATCGTTCGTTAACGATTCCCAAGTGAAGGAGGTTTGGGAAGAATCGGAGGGGTGTCCGCGAGTTGCTTAGGCGCTAAGCGCCAGCCTCGTGGATGTACCCTGGCGCAGGCGTCAACCGGACAGCGGCGGACACCAGTTCGTCCCAGTCGTCGGGAGGGTTTCCGTTTTCCAGCATGCGACGAAAAATTCGGTACGCATCGTTGGCGCTTTCGTAGGCGCGTTTGCTGTTTTCGTCGTTGAGCCAGGCATACACAATCAACCGGCTTGGCAAGTGGTAACGGAAGAACAGCCGGTACTGCTGGAAGAATTTCGCACGGAACCAGTGCTTGTGGTTCGCGCCCAGGGTTCCGCCTTGCCGGTACTCGGTTCGCGTCGGGTCCTGCGGAATCACCTCGAATGCCAATTTAGTAACGGCTGCCAAGCGCTTCGTGGCATTTTTCTTTCGGTAGCCTGCAGGGTCGCGGCGCGCCAGAAGTTCCACCTCCAGCAGTAGCGCCCGAAACTGCTCCATGAACAACGGATGGGCCAGCAGGGTCCATCCATGAGCGGCTGTGGGTTCTGTGGAAGGCGGGTTCATTCGTCTTCCGGGCGCAATTCCTCATCCAGGTCCAGGTCTACACCGGACACCAGTGCTTGCGCGCGCTCGACGAGGCCGGCGTCGAAACCCTGCAGACGGCCAGGATGTGCGGCGATGTCTCGCGCAACGAAACTGAGGAATTGTCCGAGCAACGGGTCGTGCGCCTCGTTCGGCTCCACGCGGCTAAGCACCACCTCGCCGCTGGGCAGGATGGCGTAGCGAATCTTGTCGCGCTTGCCAAGTTTGAGTGCGCGGCGAACCGTGTCCGGCACAGTGGTCTGGTAGCGGTCAGTCAATGTGGATTCGGCTTCAAGTGGCGGACGCATGCGGCCCTCTTTCCCTGTCGCACGGTGTCGGATTGCGTTCGCGATATTAGTCCGGTTCGGCATGGTAATGCAATTGCATTGTCTGGGAGGGGTTGAGGGGTTCAGGCCGCACCAGTCACGCCACCGATTCGAGCCCTTTGCGCTGGATAAGCGATAACAGCCGCAGCGCTGGACCACCGGGCTTCTTGATGCCGCGCTCCCAGTCGGAGACAAGGTTCTTCGAGACATTGAGATAGCGCGCAAAAACGGGCTGGGAGACCTTTTGCGATTCGCGGATAGCCCGAATTTCTTCGGGTTGGAGGGGTCTTGCCGGTGCAAGGCAGGCCTCATCGAAGCCACGCATGGTCTGCTTATCGACGGCTCCGCTTTGGTGGAAGCCTTCGATCATTTCGTGCACCGCGGCAAGCGCCGCGCTT
>CALPVO020000344.1 GCA_943327025.2 Janthinobacterium lividum | reverse complement strand
CGGCGACAGCATGACGTTTTCGTCCTTGCCGGCGGCGCGCACGTTGCTGAGCTTCTTCGCCTTCAGCGGGTTCACGGTCATGTCATTGTCGCGGGCACAAATACCCACGAGCATGCCTTCGTAAACTTCGTCGCCCGGGGCGACCATGAGGCGACCACGCTCCTGCAGCGCGAACAAGGCGTAGGCCAGCACCTTGCCGGTGCCGTTAGAAATCATCACGCCTTCAAGGCGCTGGGCGATGTCCTTATCTACCACGGCGCCGAAGTGGTCGAACACGTGGTACATGAGGCCCGTGCCCGAGGTGAGCGTGCGGAACAGCGTCTGGAAGCCGATGAGACCACGCGACGGCACGAGGTAGTCGAGGCGCACGCGCCCACGACCATCGGTCGTCATGTTCGTCAGCTGCCCACCACGCTCGCCGAGGGCGTTCATTACGGCGCCCTGGCTGGTTTCTTCCACGTCGGCAGTCACCTGCTCCCACGGTTCCAGCTTCTGGCCGTTCTCTTCCTTCGTGACCACGCGCGGGCGTGACACGGCCAACTCGTAGCCTTCGCGGCGCATGTTCTCGATGAGCACGCCCAAGTGCATTTCACCGCGGCCGTACACCAAGAACTTGTCCGGGTCCGGCAGTTCTTCGACGCGCAGCGCGACGTTTGTGAGCATTTCGCGCATCAGGCGTTCACGCACCTGACGGCTGGTGACGAACTTGCCTTCGCGACCGAAGAACGGCGAGTTGTTGGTCTCGAACGTCATGCTGATGGTGGGTTCGTCCACCACCAGCGGGTCGAGGCCTTCCGGCGCTTCCGGGGAGCACAGCGTGTCGGAGATCTTCGGCTCGGGAATACCGGCGAAAGCAACGATATCGCCAGCAGCAGCCTCGTCCACTTCCACACGGTCTAGGCCGAGGAAGCCGAGCACCTGCGTGATGCGTTCGGTGCGCAGCTTACCGTCGCGGTCCACCACAGTGAGCGACTGGCCCTTGCGGAGACGGCCACGCTTGATGCGGCCGATACCGATGGCACCCACATAAGGCGAATAGTCGAGCTGGCTAATCTGCAACTGCAGCGGGGCTTCCGGGTCCACATCTGGCGCCGGGCAGTGCTTGACGATGGCTTCGAACAACGCATCCATGTTGTCCGTCAAGACGGACGCATCGAGGGTGGCGAAGCCACGCAACGCCGAGGCATAGACGATGGGGAAATCCAGCTGCGCGTCCGTGGCGCCCAAGCGGTCGAACAAGTCGAAGGTCTGGTTGATGACCCAGTCCGGACGCGCCTCAGGGCGGTCAATCTTGTTGATGACCACGATGGGGCGCAGACCGTGGCGAAACGCCTTCTGCGTCACAAAGCGTGTCTGCGGCATGGGGCCATCGACCGCATCAACGAGCAGCAGCACGCAGTCGACCATGGACAACACGCGGTCCACTTCACCGCCGAAGTCGGCGTGGCCCGGGGTGTCGACGATGTTGATGCGATAGTCGCCCCAACGGATGGCCGTGTTCTTGGCCAGAATGGTGATACCACGCTCGCGTTCCTGGGCATTGCTGTCCATGACGCGTTCCGTCGGCGCCTTGCGGGCATCGAGCGTGCCGGACTGCCGCAGCAACTGGTCGACCAGCGTGGTCTTGCCGTGGTCGACGTGGGCGATGATGGCGATGTTGCGCAGGTTCTGGATCACGATGGGGTACCCATAAAAAAACCCGGCCCGGGGAGAGTCCCCGGGCCGGTGATATCCGCACAAGTATAGCCTATCTGGCGGGCTGCTGCCCGCTAACTGGCTGCGCCGGTCTTCAGCGCATGGTTTCTTGGCCTGCCAGTGGTACCACCGCTTCGGCAGCACCGTTCGGGCCTAGCGCTGGGCCAGGGCTTGGCTTGGCACGCGAAACGGGCGCAGGCATCGCCGACCCGCCCACCAACACCGGGAAGGCCAGCACGCGGGTTTGCTCGCCGGCAGGATCATCGAGCGTTACCGCCACATTCAGCACGTAGCCACCCGCATCGGGCGCCTGCGCTGTCACTGTCACCTGATGGACCGTGCCAGCGCTCACCTTGTCCAACGTGACCGGAGCGATGGGGTCGAGCAACACCAAGCCTTCGCTGGCCGAAACCTCGACGTCCATGGTGGGCACGGTGGCCCCCGGCAACAACACCACGCGCACCTTGAATGGCACGCCGGGCTGGGGCACCGACAGGAGACCGAACTTCACCTCCACGGGCGCCACAGGCTTACCCATCGGCACGCCCTCCACCAAGTCGCGAGTGATATGCGCTACCCGGGCGACATCGGCAGCAGTCTTGACGGGCGCAGGCGGTTCGTTACTACCGCACCCCGCCAACCAAGGCAGCAAGCTACTGACCAGCAGGGCGCCACGCAGGGTGGCGGACAAGGAAACGGTGCAGTTGCTCATGGTGTTGCCGCTCACGGTTGGGTGACGGTTAGGGTAAGGGTAGTGTCGCCAAGCGCAGGGGCCGGCGTAGCCAGATCGTCGATTCGGTTGAAGTCCAGCACTTCCAGCACGTAGTCCCCCGCGGGCAAACTCTTCGACCACGTTTCCACTTCGGTGGGCTTGTCGGCGCAGCCGTCAGGCGAACTGGTGGAACCGGGGCAACCCCCGAACTCCACCATGCCACTGACACCCTTGTAAAGGTAGAAGTCGGCATCTGCGCCAACCGGGCCGGCCAAGCGAATGCTGATGGTTCCGGCGCTAGGTACCGTCAGGCGGAAAAACCTGCGGCTACCTAGCCCGTTGTAGAGCTTCAAAGTACCGTCCACATTGTTGGTACTCACCGCCGTCACGGCACCACCATTAATAGCGAGCGTGCGATACACGGGCAAGTTGTCGGCGCGACCACCGTTGTTCGTTTCCGTACTGCCCCAAGCGTCGATGCCAGCCATGACGATGCCGGAGGCCTGCCCCAACGCATCGATGCCAGCAGCACTACCTGAGTTGGCGGCTTTCAGGGCTGCCAGAAACGGAAAGACGCCAACCAGTGCCGGCGTCTGCTTCAGACCGCCCTTCATCACTTCGTGGATAGGACCAAAGCCCAGCGCCACGGTGTCGCCGCTTTCGCCAGCG
>CALPVO020000343.1 GCA_943327025.2 Janthinobacterium lividum | reverse complement strand
GTGACGTTCGACTTCGCCGCCAGCCTGACGGCCGGTGGCACCTACGACAAGCTCACCCTGTTCCCGGGCTTCTCGTGCGGTGTCGGTACCGAAGTCACGTCGACCACCGTCTACTACATCGGCGCTATCCGCTTCCTCGGCGGCTAAGCTAATGACGGCCTCGTTCCTTCGCGTCGGGTAATCCCTGGCGCGAAGGTGCACCAAGATCCAAGAACAAGTTCAAGATTGAAATTCGGGAGACTGCAGTGAACCTCAAGGCATATACCGGTTGCATCGCCCTGGGCGCGGCGTTCCTCGCCGCCCCCGCCGCCGCAGAGCAGTTCGGCCCACTCGAAGTCGCAGGCTTCGTGAAGGAGGAGTTCTCGCGCTGCGATAACTGCTCCCCAACGTTGGTCAATCCCTCCTCCTTCGACCCGCGTGGCGTTCTGACGAACGTGAATCCGCCGCTGAACCAAGGCGGAGAAACGCGTGCCACCACCGCGAACCTTGGCCTCGCCATGCTCACGCTTGGCCTCAGCCATGAATTCGACAACGCCGTGAAGATTCAGGCGCGTGGCACCAGCCGCGTCCGCAACGGCGGCCCGGACATCTTCGGTCACTACATGATCGACATGTACGTCGGTGTTTCGCACCCCACCTATGGCAGTTTGGACATCGGCAAGATGTCGACTCGCTCTTGGACGCGTTCGGACTCCTTCGCTTACCCCGTGGGTCTGTCCAGCCCTTGGGCGGAAAGTGGCGCGGGCTACGGCTTGGTGCCAGAAGCCATTCGTTATGCGACACGTGAATTCGAGATGTCGCTTGGCAAGATTCGCTTCGAAGCCACGGTGGGCCGTGCGGACAAGCGCCCGCCCATCAACCCCGCCTCGTCTACGGTGGCACCGCCTTCGCCACGCATGACGGAACTGTTCGTGCAGTTCAGCAATGAGAAGAATCTCGTTGAACTGATCTATCAGGACACCAAGGGTGGTCGGCAGAGTTCGTTCGCCAAGGGCGCCTTTTATGGCGCACAGGGCAACACCAACGGTCCGGCGGCCGCCACGGGCTACCGCCCTCCTTCGGAGACGCTGTTGGTGCTGCAGGGCAACCACTGGTTCAACCCGGCATGGAAGCTCAGCTACGGTATCAAGCGTAGCGAGTGGTCGGGCCAGCAGCAGCAGTGCGACTACGGTCCGGTGTCGGCCTTCGGCTTTGCTTGCTACTGGGACCAGGGCGGCTTCAACTACGCCGTAGACCAGAAGCTCTACAAAGCCACGGAAACCGACTACATGGCGGGCGTCAGCTACACACGCAATATCTGGACGTTCACGGCCGGTATGGTGCGTATGAGCAAGGCGAAGACCGAGAATCCCACCGAATGGGGCCAGAGCAATACGGCCACGTTTAGCAACGTGGGCGTGTACCGCAAGGTGCCGGAAATCTACAAGAACCTAGAAGCCTATGCCGGCTTCGGCCGCGTAGACTTCGGCCGTCAGGGTCCAGCGCCGCTCAGCATGCCGAACAACACGGCATTCTTCGGTGCAGACCCGCGGATCGCGAAGTCGGCCAACGGCATCACGATTGGCGCCAACCTGAAGTTCTAAGGAAAATCTGCCATGGCACGTATCGCAGCCGGCTTGGCTCTCCTGCTGGCCGCTGCGAGCGGCCTGGCAGTCCCAGCCTTCGCCGCTTCAGGCACCGAGGTCGTCACTGGCCTCGGTCGTTACTACAACGCTCCCAAGTCCGGTAGCGACCCACTGCCCCCTCTGGGCACCTATGTCACGGCAGACCTTGCCGGCCAAGCCGTTCCCAGCAACCAGTGGTATTCCTCCGTGGTGTACCAGCGCTGGTCGCAGCCGCTCTACGCACAGCCCCTCGCCTACCGCGCCACTGAACAAGGCTTCGAGGTCTCGACGCCCCGCCGCGAGATAGGCACCTATGGTGGCAGCCGTGAAGTGCGCTACCTGCACCAAGCGGATTTCACCCTCGCGCCCGTTGCTTTCCAACCCGCAGACGCAAGACTGGCCGCCCGCGGTGACTGGAGCGTGCGTATTCGCATGGCAGATGCCAGCGGCCACGCATTCGATGCGACGGTGCTTCATGGCAGCCCGTTCAGCTATTACGATTGCAGCCAAGGTGACGTGACGTTCAAGTTCGCCGCAGCACCTACCGCTCTACAACTGCAAGCCTTGCGTGGCGCCACAGCGCGCATCGCCACCTTCACGGTTGCCAGCAGCCACTATGCGGCGTTTGCGCCCGAAGGTGGCCATTTCGAAAGCACTGCCGACGGAAAACTGACGCTGCGGCTCACCAACGGCAAAGGCTATTTTTCCGTAGCAGCACTGCCGGACACCAGCGCCGAGACACTGGCGCGTTTCGCCGCAGCCGCTTTTGTCTTCCCAGTCGACACGCGCGTGGAGTGGGCTTTCGACGGAGCGCGCAGTCGCGTAACCAATACTTTCAGTGCCAGCACCGTCGTTCGCGAAGGCACCGAAAGCACAACGCTGCTCGGTTTGTACCCGCACCAATGGAAGGTACTGGTTGGCGACACGGCACCGGCAGAGATTGGCGGCTACGACACCATTCGCGGACGTGTGCGCCTTCTGGCAGGCAACAGCTTCAGGCTGGAGCGTACCTACCACGGGTTGATGCCGCACTGGGGCGGCGTGGAAGCGCCAGCAGGCCGCGCCAGCGTGGAAAGTTTGCTCGTTGGCGACTTGGCCAAGGCTGACAGTCTTTATACGAAAATGGGACGCGGCACTTACTGGATAGGCAAGGGCTTAGGCGCCACAGCCCAGTTGCTCAGCGTCGCCGAGGCACAGGGCAAACTACCAGCGCGAGACCAGCTGCTGGCAGCGCTGCAAGCGCGCCTACAGACCTGGTTCGATGGCAGCCGCAACACCTATTTCTACCATGACGCACGTACCGGCACGTTAGCGGGGCTACCGCAGGAATACGAAAGCGTGCGGCACATGAACGACCACCATTTTCACTACGGCTACTGGGTCATGGCGGCAGCCCATGTGGCCTTGCGCGACCCAGAATGGGCCAGCGACGCAAAGTGGGGTGGCATGGTGCGCAAGATTATTGCGGACATCGC
>CALPVO020000342.1 GCA_943327025.2 Janthinobacterium lividum | reverse complement strand
CTTGTTCCAGGTCGCGGTGGGTGGCGGACAACCAGCGCACGTCGACTGAATTCTCGCTGTTTCCACCCACGGGGCGCAGCGTCCGCTCCTGGATGACGCGAAGCAGTTTCACCTGCATGTGCAGCGGCAGATCGGCCACTTCGTCGAGAAACAGCGTTCCGCCCTCGGCTGTCTGCACGAGGCCCTTGTGGTCCGCAACGGCTCCAGTGAACGCACCGCGCTTGTGCCCGAACAATTCGCTCTCGAGTAATTCGGCCGGGATAGCGCCACAGTTCACGGCGACGAAGGGCCCGTCGCGGCGTGGGCCACTGTCGTGAATGAGGCGCGCCACCAGTTCCTTGCCGCTGCCGCTCTCTCCCGAGATGTGGATGGGCGCTTGGCTTCGCGCTACCCGTGCCACCAGCGTGCGCAGTGCCTGCATTGGGGCCGAAGCCCCTAGCAAGGCGCGACCATGGTTGGTGCGTGGTGCGCCTCGCAGTGCCTGAGAGACCACTCGACGCAGGTTGGCGAGGTCAAGTGGCTTGGAGAGGAAATCGAAGGCACCGAGTTTCAAGGCGCGGACGGCGCTTTCCACATTGCCATGAGCCGTGATGACGGCGACTGGTAGTCCCGGGTGGCGTTCCTGCAGCCAGGCGACCAACTCGAGGCCATCGCCGTCTGGCAGTCGCAGGTCGGCGAGGCACAGGGCGAAGGGTGTCGCCGCCATCGCTTCTTTGGCTGCGGCCAGCGAATGCACTGCCTGCGAGGGTATCTGCATGCGTTGCAGGGTGATACCGAGCAACTCGCACAAGTCCGGTTCGTCGTCGACGATGAGAACTGACTGCGGCAGACGATAACTACCAGTAACGTTGCTCACTCAAACCTCCCAGCGCTGCGGGTCAGCGAAGACGATGCGGAACAACGAGCCACCCTCTGGTCGGGGTTCCTGGCGCAACGTAGCACCGCTGCAGGCGGCGAGTTCGCGCGCGATGAACAGGCCGAGACCCGTGCCACCAGCGCGCCCGCTGAAGAACGGTTCAAACAGGTGTTCTGCGATGCCGGGTGGGATGCCGGGTCCACGGTCTGCTACTTCCAGATAGGGTCTGCCGCCGACGAGGCGCCCGTAAATCCACTCGACGGTGGTCGGATGGGCGGTGTTACGCAACGCTTGGATGGCGTTTTCGCCAAGGTTCCACAGTACCTGCCGCAAGTGGACCGGGTCCATTCGGACCTCGAGACCTGTTGTCCCAGTCAACACCAAGCTACCGCGCGGCCACTGGAGCGTGTCTGCCAATTCGTCGAGGAAACTCGGCAGCCAGACAGCCAAGTCCAAGCGTTCCGGGTTGGCGGATTCTCGCCGCGAGAGTTGCTGTACCGAAGTGACGATCTGGCTGACCCGTTGTCCGTGGGTATGCATGATCTGCGTGAGTCTGCGGTCTTCCGGGCTGAGGCCCGGGGACTCCGCCAGCAGTTGCGCAGCGTGGCTCATGGCGCCGACGGGGTTGCGGATTTCGTGCGCGATACTCGCCGAGAGACGGCCCAGGGCGGCGAGCTTGGTTTGCTGAGTATTTGCCGCCACGCGGGAGAGGTCCTCCAGAAAAACCAGCACGGGCCCGGGTCGCTTTTGGCCTAGCGGAACGAAATGGGGTTCCACCTCATGGCTCGCGTCAGCCGAGGGGAACAGGATGGCCTTGGCGGCCGCTACGCCGGCCGGCTGCTGGCGCCACTGCACCAAGGCGGACTGTAGTTGCGGCATTACTTCAGCGAGTTTGCTACCAGCGATGGCGTTCTGGCCCAGCAGGTGGGTAGCAGCCGGGTTGACGAGTCGCAGTTTATCGTCCGCATCCACTACCAGCAGGGCTTCTCGCAGATGCTGCACGATGTACTCGGAAAGCTCGGCGAGGTTCGCCAAGTCCAGATCGCGCTGCTGCACCAGCGCCTGCGTTTCCCGCAGCTGCCTTGCCAGAAAAGCCCCGCTGGCGGCGACCAAAAAGTACGTGACGCCGAAGTAGCCGGTTTGCGCAAGCGCGCCGATGCCCTCCGCCAAGCCACTGGCAGTCAGGGCTGCTTGTTGTACGAGCAACAGCAACGAGCCAATGGCCGCTGCCAGCAGCGCACCGCGCCATTCCAGCAGCAAGGCGGTGCCGCCCAGAGGCACCAAGGCCAGCAGGGGGAGCCCGCTTTCTACACCGCCGCTGGCCGCCGTGAGTAGCGTGAGGGCGGCGCCATCCACGGCTACGGCAAGCAGTGCCGCATGGCGTGGGTCGGTTTGCTGGCGGTCGGCAAGCCAAGGGAGCAGCAGGCCAAATACCAGCCAGATGCCGCTCACGCCAATGAACAAGCGGGGGAAGAGGCCCCCTACCAAGTGGTAGGAGCCACCGATTGCCCACAGCGAACAAAGCAGCAACGGGGCCAGCCAGCGAAAGAGGGTGAGCAGGCGCGGGAGGCGCGCGGTGACGTCATCGACGCGCGCTGCCGCCATTGGCGGCAGCGTTGCAGGTGGAAGGGCAGGCGACGCGGTGCGAACCATGACGGTCGACTCTAACATGCACTCCGTGGCGCTCCGGGCAGGTTGCGTCGCCCTCAGGCCTAGGTAAACGCCCACGTGGCTCTTCCCAGGGGACGGGTCCTACCCCACAATAGGGTCTTACCGCAGTGCAGGAAGACCCATGAATCTCCACGAGTACCAATCGAAGGAATTGTTTGCCAAATACGGTATCCCTGCCCCGACGGGCAAGGTAGCCGCTTCCCCGGACGAGGCGATCGAAGCTGCCAAGGCGCTCGGTGGTTCGCTGTGGGTGGTGAAGGCGCAAGTGCATGCGGGCGGCCGCGGTAAGGCCGGCGGCGTGAAGGTGTGCAAGGACCACAAGGCCGTGGCCGCCGCCACGAAGGCCATGCTGGGCACCCACCTCGCTACCCACCAGACCGGCCCGGAAGGTTTGCCGGTGAATAAGGTGTATGTCGAAAGCGGCAGTGCGATTAAGCGCGAGCTTTACCTGTCGCTGCTCCTTGACCGTGCTCGTAGCCGCCTCAGTTTCATTGCTTCGCAGGCCGGTGGCATGGACATTGAAGAGGTGGCAGAGCACACCCCCGAGAAAATCATGAAGGTG
>CALPVO020000341.1 GCA_943327025.2 Janthinobacterium lividum | reverse complement strand
TACACGTATTCGGGTCATCCCGCGGTGTGTGCGGCGGCGCTGGCGAACATTGCCATCTTGCGCGACGAGCACTTGGTGGACCGTTGCCGCGAGGACCTCGGGCCCTATTTGCAGGCGCGTTGGCGCGAGCTGGCGGACCACCCCTTGGTCGGCGAGGCGCGCGGCATCGGCATGATTGGTGCGCTGGAACTGGTGGCAGACAAAGCCTCCCGGCGCTTCTTCCCGAAGCGCGGCGCCGTGGGCACGCTCTGCCGGGACCATTGTTTCCGGGAAGGCTTGGTCATGCGCGCGGTGCGCGACACCATGATCATTTCGCCGCCGCTCATCCTTACCCGCGAGCACGTGGACGAACTGGTCACCAAGGCGCACCGCTGCCTGGACCTGACGCTGGCGGACCTCAAGGCGGGGCGCGGCCCCCTCTGAGGCCGGGCTGGCGATGTGCTTCGGGGGTGGGACTACAAAACCCGAGCTCCGGACGGTATGTTGGAGCTCCCCGAGGAATCGTCTGCTGAGTCGTCCTTATGCTCAAGCCTAATTCGCGGCTGCTGTGTTCGGTCGCCGCCTGTGTTTGGGTATTGACCGCTTGTGGCGGCGGACAGCCGGAGCCTGGCACGGCGGCCAACGCCCCCGAAGAGAACGCGCTCAACATCTACAACTGGTCGGATTACATCGCCGAAGACACGTTGGCGAACTTCCAGAAGAGCACCGGAATTCAGGTTCGCTACGACGTGTTCGACAGCAACGAGCTGCTCGAAACCAAACTGCTGACCGGCGGTAGCGGCTACGACGTCGTGGTCCCATCCGGTAACTTTCTCGAGCGGCAGATCAAGGCAGGGGCCTTTCGCAAGCTGGACAAGTCGAAGCTACCGAACTGGAAAAACCTCGACCCGGAGGTGATGCAGCAACTGGCCTTGCATGACCCCGGTAACCAGTACGCCGTGCCTTGGCTGTGGGCGACGACAGGCCTTGGCTACAACGTGGCGAAGGTGAGGGCGGCCCTTGGCGATGACGTACCGTTGAACTCTTGGGCGCTCGTGTTCGACCCTAAACTGGCTGCCAAACTGCAGGGCTGCGGCATCACCCTGCTCGATTCGCCTCCGGAGGTCTTCGGTTCCGCGCTCATTTACTTGGGCCTGGACCCGAACAGCGAGAAACCGGAAGACCTCAAGGCGGCGACGGATCTGCTGCTGAGCGTTCGTCCCTACATCAAGTATTTCCATTCGTCGCAATACATCAACGACCTGGCCAATGGCGAGGTCTGCGTCTCCGTGGGGTGGTCGGGTGATGTGCTGCAGGCGCGTGACCGCGCCGCCGAAGCCCAAAACGGCGCCGATATTGCCTATCTGGTGCCGAAGGAAGGCGCTCTCATCGGGTTCGATGTTTTGGTCATTCCGGCCGATGCCAAACACCCGGGCAATGCGCACGTTTGGATCAACCACGCGATGGACCCGTCGGTCATCGCGGCAGTATCGAACTACGTGAATTACGCCAATGGGGTGGCCGCGTCGCGGCCCCTGCTGGACGCGGCCGTCAGGAACGATCCGGGCATTTACCCGGACGCGGCCACCCGAGCCCAATTGCATGCGCACTTGGCGGAAAGCCAGGAATACAGCCGTGCAGCGAATCGTGCCTGGACCCGGGTACGCACCGGCCAGTGAGGGACGACGGGCCTCGCTCCGGCCTGCCAGACGGCCGGTTCGGTCCATCGGGGTCTTCCCGCGCTACAAATCCGCCGCTTACTGCGTTATAAAGGTCGCATTCCCTCGTTGCCGGAGTGCTTCCTCATGTCCAAGTCCCTTTCCTACCGTCCGTGGCTCGCCGCGGCCGTCACGCTGGTTCTGGCCGCCTGTGGCGGTGCTAAGCAAGAGGCTGGCACTGCGCCGGCTGCCGCCGCGCCTGAAGAAAAAGTGCTGAACGTCTTCAACTGGTCGGACTACATCGCCGAGGACACCCTCGCGAACTTCCAGAAGGGCACTGGAATCAAGGTCCAATACGACGTCTTTGACAATAACGAGGTGCTGGAAAGCAAGCTCCTGGCTGGTAGCACGGGCTATGACCTCGTTGTGCCTTCGGCCTCGTTCCTCGAGCGCCAGATCAAGGCCGGTGTGTTCCGCAAGCTCGACAAGTCCAAGCTGCCGAATTGGAAGAACCTCGATCCCGAGGTGATGAAGGTCGTCGGTCTGCACGACCCGGGTAACCAGTACGCGGTGCCCTGGTTGTGGGGTACGACGGGTCTCGGTTACAACGTCGCCAAGGTAAAGGCGGCGCTGGGTGCCGACGTGCCGGTGAACTCCTGGGCGCTGGTGTTCGACCCGAAATATGCGGCGAAGCTGAAGGGCTGCGGCATCACCTTGCTCGATGCGCCTTCGGAGGTCATCGACTCGGTACTCATCTACCTCGGCCTCGATCCCAACAGCGAGAAGCCGGAAGACCTCAAGGCCGCCACGGATTTGCTCATGAGCGTCCGTTCCTACGTCAAGTACTACCACTCCTCGCAGTACATCAACGACTTGGCGAATGGTGAAGTCTGCGTGTCGCTCGGTTGGTCCGGCGACGTGCTGCAGGCCCGCGACCGTGCTGCCGAAGCCAATAAGGGTGTCGATATCGCCTACGTGGTGCCGAAGGAAGGCGCCATCATGTGGTTCGACGTCATGGCTATCCCCGCCGATGCCAAGCACCCGGACAACGCGCATGCGTGGATCAACAACGCGATGGACCCGACTGTCATCGCGGGCGTTTCCAACTTCGTGAACTACGCGAACGGCGTGGCCAGCTCGCTGCCGCTGGTGAACGACACCGTCAAGAACGATCCGGGCATTTATCCGGACGCCGCGACGCGTGCCAAGTTGCACGCCCACTTGGCCGAAAGCCAGGAGTACAGCCGCGAAGCCAATCGCGCCTGGACTCGGGTGCGTACCGGTAAATAAGACAGGGTGCGGGCCGGCGATAGCCGGCCCGTCAGGGGATTTCAACGATAAAGGGCCGCTGTCGCAAAGGGCAGCGGTAGCCGCACATGGCCAACACGCGTCCTGACGAGAAACTCAAGCCTTGGCAGGACCCGCAAGCGGTGCCGTATGTGCGCATCGAGCGCGTCACCAAGCGGTT
>CALPVO020000340.1 GCA_943327025.2 Janthinobacterium lividum | reverse complement strand
AGTAGGTCGGCACGTAACGCCACGGCCGAGCCGGCGCGAAGGGCATTGAGTTCCGCGACAAGAGCTGCCGCCGGCGCAGCGCTACGGTGGTAGTGCACGGCAATGCTCGCGCCATGGGCGTGCAGCAGACGCGCCGTGGCGGCGCCCAAGCGCTTGGCGGCACCCGTCACCAGCACCACATCTTCGGCCAGAGAGAGGGAGTCCAACGTCGTTACCATGACGGCAAGATACCAATCCTGTGGCCGCAACGGGTGATAATCGCGTCATGGAAGCGAGCCTGCCTCTGCCCGAACTGACCCCTGACGAGGCTGCTCATGCGGCGCGCGTGCGGGCACACCTTGTTGCCGGCCTGCAGGCGGCGGGTGGCCGCTGGCCCTTCGCTGCCTTCATGGCGGAGGCGCTGTACGCGCCTGGCCTTGGCTACTACGCCGCCGGTGCGCGCAAGTTCGGACCGGCTGGCGATTTCATTACCGCCCCGGAAGTCTCGCCGCTGTTCGGGGACTGTCTCGCGCGGCAAGTGGCCGAAGTGTTCGGGAATCTGCGCGTGGCCGCGGGCCCGCCGCTCACCTTGGTGGAATACGGCGCCGGCAGTGGAACCTTGGCTGTCCAGGTGTTGCAGCGCCTTGCCGAACTGGGCGAACTGCCGGATACCTACGCCATTGTCGAGGTGTCCGCGGAGCTGCGTGAGCGGCAGACCGAGGCGGTGGCTAGGCTGCCGCCAGCGCTGGCTTCGCGAGTTTGCGGGTGGCCGGGGCACGCAGCAGTGCCATGGCGTGGCGTGTTGGTAGCCAACGAAGTCTTGGACGCCTTGCCGGTAGAGCGCTTGCGCATCGGCGGGGAAGGGCTGGAGCAACGCTTCGTGGCGGCAAGTGCGTCTGGCTTGGCGCTGGACTGGCAACCGGCCGTGCCGGCGTTGCGGGCCTGGTTCGCCGACATTGCCAAGGAGTTGCCGCTGCCCTTGTCACTGTCCTTGCCGGTGGGAACCGAGTTCGAGGCTTGCTTGGCTGCCGGGCCGTGGGTGCAAGACGCACTCGCGCAGCTCACTGCCGGCGTTGCCCTTTACATCGACTACGGCTTGCCCCGTGCGCAGTTGTATTCGCCCACTCGGCCGCGCGGCACGTTCAGTGCCTTTTGCAGGCATCGACAGCACGAAGACGCTTTATGGCACCCGGGCTTGCAGGATCTGACTGCCTGGGTGGACTTCACCGGCGTGGCAGAAGCGGGTCTTGCGGCGGGTGCCTGCGTTGCCGGCTTCACGACGCAAGCGCAGTTTCTGGTGAACGCAGGACTGGATGCCGCGTATGCGGCGAGGCTGGCTGGCCTCGAAGCCGGCGAACCGGTGGAGGCGGGTGCGGCTACGCGGGCGCTGCGGCTAGCGGCTTTGGCGCAGGGAGCACAGCGTTTGCTGATGCCGCAGGAAATGGGCGAACGTTTCAAGGTGTTGTCACTCGCGAAGGGTTACGATGAGCCCCTCGTCGGGTTCGCTCGGCGCGACCTCACCGATACCCTTTGAGTCCGCACGGAGTTTTGTCTTGAGCACCACCCTCCCCCTAGTTGCGCAAGCGGCCGGTGACGGCTCCTATCTTCAGGCTGTGGTGCTAGGCATCGTGCAGGGCGTCACGGAGATGCTGCCCATCTCGAGCAGTGGCCATCTCATCTTGCTGCCGCGCTTCTTTGGCTGGGAAGATCAAGGACTGGCATTCGACGCCGCCATGCATGTCGGTACCTTGCTGGCAGTGCTGCTCTATTTCCATCAGGACCTGTGGCGCATGTTCACCGCCGGCCTCGCCAGCGTGTTCAAAGGTCGCCACACCCCGGACAGTCGCTTGGCTTGGGCGGTGGTCTTGGGAACTATTCCCGTGGCTGTGGCCGGATTGTTGTTGAAGGACACCATCGAGCACGTCTTCCGTAATCCGCTCTTGGTGGCGGGAAACTTGGCGTTGTGGGGCGTGGTGTTGTGGCTGGCGGATCGCTACGGGCGTCGCCGTCGCAGCGTGGCGCAGATGGACCTGCGTGACGGCTTGCTCATTGGCTTGGCGCAGGCGCTGGCCCTGGTCCCCGGCACTTCGCGCAGTGGTATCACCATGTCTGCTGGGCTGGCGCTAGGCCTTACCCGCGAAGCCGCGGCGCGGTTTTCGTTCTTGCTATCCGTGCCGGCGGTGACAGCGGCGGGCGCATTGGCGGTGTTGGACTTGGCGAAGGCGGGTCCCGCCCAGCCATGGGGCCCCATGGGCGTGGCGGTGGCGGTGTCTGCCGTCGCCGGTCTGCTGTCCATCCATTTACTGCTGCGGCTTATCCAGCGCGTCGGCATGGCGCCGTTCACCGTTTATCGCTTGGCTCTCGCCGCGCTCTGCGTTTACGTTTTTGTCTAGGCTGTGGCCTGCACCTGAACGTGTGGTCGGTGCATCGGGCTGAGTCTTGGCCTCAGCCGCCTTCAGGCCTGTGCTTTGGCTTGCGCGCGTACTCGGACGACGGCCGCTAAGCGGCGCTCGCGTAGCGCAGCGCCGATGGCAGGCCCGCTAAGCCCGTCACGCTCTTCTGGTGCCAGTTGTGCTGCTGCGGCTGCGGCCAAGGCAGCCGTTAGCAAAGCGCGTTGCGGATAAGGCTCGGCTTCGCGCCCGAGGCGTCCGCGCTTGTCAGCTTCGCAGGCCTCCAGCAGTTCCGCAAAGCGCTCACGCCGCCGGAAGGCGTCGCAGCTTTCCAGCAACTCCAAAGTGGTATCGCTCCGCAGTTCCAGCGCGAGATGTACGCGCAAGTGTTCTCGGCAGGCCAGTTCCGCCAGTTCGCGGTGGTCTGTGGGTACTCGCCAGCGCTCGCAGACCGCGCGCACCAGTGGCACGCCGCGCGCTTCATGCGCAATGTGCCGCGGCCATTCTTCCGGCGGTGTGGTGCCTTTGCCGAGGTCGTGCAGCAACACGGCGAACCGTACACGCGCGTTGCTGCCCAGCAGGGCTGCGGCGTCGAGGCAACGCAGGATGTGGTCCCCTGTGTCCACCTCGGGGTGGTAAGTGGCGTTCTGCGGCACGCCCCAGAGGCAGTCCAGTTCCGGCACTAGGACGCGCAGCGCGCCGCATTCGCGCAGTACTTCAAGGTAGGTTCGTGGGCT
>CALPVO020000339.1 GCA_943327025.2 Janthinobacterium lividum | reverse complement strand
GCCGACTGGCGCGGCGAGTTCTCCACTGCCGCTGGCATCAACGACCAGTGGCTGGCTCCTGAAAAGCAGGTGGTGGAACCCTTGCTGCCGCTGGCCGGCCTGCCAGCCGGAGAACGGGCGGCGGTGCAGCATGAGGCGGGGCGGTTGGTGGGCGCGGTGCGCGCCCAGCGCCTGCAGAAGACGGGTATGGACGCCTTCCTGCGGCAATACGACTTGGGCTCCCACGAGGGAGTCATTCTCATGTGTCTGGCGGAGGCTTTGCTGCGCATTCCCGACACCGCCACGGCGGACCGCCTGATTGCCGACAAACTGGGTGCCGGCGATTGGGCCGCCCATCTTGGCCGTACGGATTCGCTGTTCGTCAACGCCGGGACTTGGGGACTGATGCTGACCGGGCGCTTGGTGGCCCCGTTCGAGAGTGGCACGCGCGATGTGGGTGGCTTCCTGCGCGGGTTGGCGGCGCGGGTAGGGGAGCCGGTAGTGCGGGCGGCCCTGCGCCAAGGCATGCGCATCATGGGACACCAGTTCGTCATGGGCCGCACCATCGAGGAGGCCTTGGCCCGTTCCGTCGAAGGGGACGCTGCCTACTACCGCTACAGCTTCGACATGCTCGGGGAAGCGGCGCTGACCACGGCCGATGCGAACCGTTATGCCGCTGCCTATGAAGCGGCCATTACGGCCGTAGGGGCGGTAGCCCGTGCCCATACTAATGCCGCCGACGCGCCGACGGTATCGGTCAAGCTTTCAGCGCTCCATCCGCGCTACGAACTCGCGCAGACCGAACGGGTGCGGAGGGAACTGGCGCCGCGTTTGCAGGCTTTGGCGCGCCATGCGGCAAGCCATGGGGTAGCCATCACCCTCGATGCCGAAGAAAGCGAAAGGCTCGAATTATCCTTGGTGTTGTTGGAAAGCCTGCTAAGTGACCCGCAGCTGGTGGGTTGGCAGGGATTAGGCCTTGCGGTACAGGCCTACCAGCGCCGCGCATTGGCGGTCATCGACCATGTCCTTGGGTTGAGCCAGGCCACCGGACGACAGTTGAATGTGCGCTTGGTGAAGGGTGCGTACTGGGACAGCGAGATCAAGCGCGCTCAGGAACGTGGACTCGCCGACTATCCGGTGTTCACGCGCAAGGTGAACACGGACGTCTCCTATCTGGCGTGTGCGCGGCGATTATTGGCGAGCACCGCGCCGGTCTACCCGCAGTTCGCTACCCATAACGCCCATACGGTGGCATGGCTGCAGCAGGTGGGGCGCCAAACCGGGCGCGCCTTCGAGTTCCAGCGTTTGCACGGCATGGGCGAAGAGCTTTATGCCGTGGTGTGTACCCCGGACGAAGCAGGTAAGCGAATACCTTGCCGTGTTTATGCACCCGTCGGGTCCCATGAAGACCTGCTGCCGTACTTGGTTAGGCGCTTGCTGGAGAACGGCGCCAATACCTCGTTCGTGAACCGTCTGGTGGACGAGCGCTTGCCGCCTGCAGCGATCGCCGCGGATCCGGTAGCCGCCGTCGAATCCTTGCTCGCGGCGGGGACCGTGGCCCATCCGGGTATCGCTTTGCCGGGCGCCCTGTTTCCCGACGGACGTCGCAATGCCCAGGGGCTCAACCTTGCCGATGGGCGCGTGCGGCATGCCTTGGCGGTAGGTGCCATGGAGGAGTTGCAGGTGCCGCTGGCGGCCACGGCTCTGGTGAGTGGCAAGCCGGGGCAGGGCAGGGCGGTAGTCGCTGTGCGCTCACCGCAGGACCGCCGCCGACAGGTAGGTACCGTGGTGGAAGCGCTGCCAGCGGAGGTGACGCAGGCAGTGACGGCGGCGGTTGCTGCGCAAAAGGACTGGGACCGCCTCGGTGGCCCCGCGCGGGCGCTGGTGCTGGAACGGGCGGCTGATGCGATGGAAGCGGCGTTGCCCGCGTTGGTGGCTCTGTGTGTGGCGGAAGCCGGCAAGACCGTGCCGGATGCCATCGGCGAGGTGCGAGAGGCAGTCGACTTCCTGCGCTACTACGCGGGCGAGGCTCGTGGCCGCTTTGGCGAGGGTCTGGTGTTACCCGGCCCCACCGGTGAACGCAACACGCTATCCCTGCATGGCCGTGGTGTCTTTGCCTGCGTCAGTCCCTGGAATTTTCCGCTGGCGATCTTTACCGGCCAAGTAGCCGCAGCGCTGGCCGCCGGCAATGCGGTGGTAGCCAAGCCAGCCGAACAAACGCCATTGGTCGCGTATCGGGCCGTGCAATTGCTCCACGAGGCGGGCGTGCCGGTGGCGGTGCTGCAGTTCCTGCCGGGGCCTGGTGACACCATGGGCGCCACCTTGGTGAACGATCCGCGTGTCGCGGGTGTGGCATTCACTGGCAGCACGGAGGTAGCCCGTACTATCCAGCGGCAATTGGCAGCCCGTGAAGGCGCCATTCCGGTGTTCATCGCCGAGACGGGTGGCCAGAATCTGATGGTGGTCGATAGTTCGGCGCTGCCTGAACAGGTAGTGGGCGATGTACTGGCCAGCAGCTTCAACAGCGCTGGGCAGCGTTGCAGTGCGTTGCGCGTGTTGTGCCTGCAAGAAGATATTGCGGACCGTGTGCTCCACTTGCTGCGGGGCGCTATGGACGAACTGAGCATAGGCCTGCCGGAGGACTGGTCGACCGATATCGGTCCGGTCATCGACGAGACAGCGCGCGACCAACTGGAAGCCTACGCCACACGACTGCAGACCGGGGCTGCGTGGGCGCACCGTTGTGGCTTGCCAGAAACACTGGCTGTGCACGGCTGTTATGTAGCACCACTCGTCGTCGAGATTCCGTCGCTGGCTGCCCTGCAGCGCGAAGTGTTCGGCCCGGTTCTGCATGTGCTCCGCTGGCGCGCAGGAACTTTACCCGCGCTGTTGCAAGCGGCGGCCGACACGGGCTATGCCTTGACGTTCGGTTTGCAGACGCGTTTGGACAGCACCATCGCCGAGGTGTGTGCCGCCGCGCCGGCTGGCAATGTCTACGTGAACCGCAACCTCATTGGGGCCGTGGTGGGGGTGCAGCCCTTCGGGGGGCATGGCTTGTCGGGTACCGGGCCGAAGGCTGGGGGGCCGAACTATCTCATCCGGTTCGCGGTGGAACGCACTATCACCATC
>CALPVO020000338.1 GCA_943327025.2 Janthinobacterium lividum | reverse complement strand
GGACGCTGAACGTAGACCGCTATGGTAGCAGCGCCTGCTGTCCACGGAGCGGGCTAGTGCCGCCAGTCTGCGCGGGCACCCGGTGGCCGACTGTGACCTAGTGCCCGTAGGCGCTAGGGAACTGCGTGCTAGCATTTCGGTCTATATCTGGACCCTCGCCCGGGGTGGTTCCGGGCCCTATCTTTAGAAGGACGACGCTCCATGACCAAGAAGACTGCGCTTTCCGCCCTGCTGGGCGCTGTAACCCTGGCTGCCCTTGTGGCGCCGGTGCACGCTGAAGATGCCAAGCCTGCCACCGAGCGCTGCTACGGCGTGGCCAAGGCAGGCAAGAACGACTGCGGTACGGCGAGCCACGGCTGCGCCAACCAGGCGGAGAAGGACAACATGGCGAGCGAATGGGTCAAGGTGCCGGCCGGTTTGTGCGCCAAGCTGGCGGGTGGCTCCACCACCGCTCCGGCCAAGTAAAACGCTACGGCGTTGGCCAACCGCATTCCGGCCGCCGCTGGCGTCGGCCTGCGGTTTCCTCACCACGGAGTGGCGCTACGGCCCACTCCGGGGGTGAATTGGCTTGAGGTCCATCCGGAAAACTACCTGCTGGACCCGGGTGCGCTCGTTCATCTGCGCCGTGCCCGAGAACACCTCCCCCTTTCCCTGCATGCTGTCGGCTTGTCGCTAGGCAGTGTGGATGGGGTATCCCGCCATTCCTTGCAGCGCCTTAGAACGCTTATCGACGAACTTGAGCCCGGCTTGGTTTCCGACCACTTGAGTTTCAGCGTAGCGAATGGCCACTATCTGCCCGACCTCTTGCCTCTGCCCTATACAGAGGAAGCCCTTGAGGTAGTGGCGAAGAATGTGGACGCGGCCCAAGAAGCACTCGGCCGGCAACTGTTGGTCGAAAACCCTTCGGTCTATCTCGCGCCCGCCGCGCAGGATTTCGACGAACCCGATTTTCTGGCTGCGCTCGTGAAGCGAACCGGCTGCGGCGTGTTGTTGGACATCAACAACGTATTCGTCACCGCCACAAACACAGGGCAGGACCCCAACGTACTGCTGCAGGGCTTTCTGGCGAAATTGCCACGCGAAGCCATCGGCGAGATCCATCTGGCCGGCCACACCACGCGCCACCTCGATTCTGGTCAACGCTTGCTGCTCGACGACCACGGTTCTAAGGTAGGTGACGCCGTCTGGGCGCTCTATCGCGCCGCCATCGCGGTCCTTGGCAGGGTGCCGACGCTGGTGGAATGGGACAACCACTTGCCGGAATGGCAGGTGCTGGCAGCCGAAGCCCTGCAGACGGACGCAGTGCTGGATGCACTGCATGGCCCAATGCTGGAAGGGCTACCTCTGGCCTTTGATGGGACGGTGCCCGGATGATTTCCGTACCACCCCTGTCGTTGGCGCAATGGCAGTCGGATTTGAGCGCCTTCGCCTTGCATGGTGCGGCGGATGCCTCTGCCCGCTTGCTGCCCCACTTGAAGAACTCACCCGTCTCTGCCGAGGCTGCACTCGCGGTACACGCGGCTTGTGTGCATTCCGCCTTGCGCTCCGCGCTGGCCCAGCGCGTGCCGACCGTGGTGGCCTTGGTGGGCGAAGCTTTCTTCGCCACCATGGCAGAGTCTTACGCGCGGGCACATCCACCCACGGCACCACAGCTTTCGGGGTGGGGCGAAGGCTTGCCAGTATTCATTGCGGCCATGCCAGCTTGCGCTGCCTACCCGTGGCTTGCCGACATGGCGGCTTTCGATCTGGCACTCGACCGCGTGGCGTGGGCGGACCCCGAAGACACTGGTCCCGCCTTGCAGCTAACGCCCGAGATGGCATTGGTGGCATCCCCGGGGCTGGCCGTACTGCGTTGCCGACATGCAGTGGACCGTTTGCGCGATGCCGTGGCGGAAGCTACCAGTGGCAACGAGGCGGCGCTCGCGGCGGAGTTACTCGAGGCGGCGCCGCGTTGTTACGTGTTCTGGTGTGCTGAAGACGCGGCCGTACGCTGTCGCGAAATAAATGAAGCGCTGGCTGAGGTTTTGGAAACCTTGTTCTTGTCAGCCGCTGCTCTTGAAACCGTGCCTGAGATTCCGGCAGAGCGTCTGGCGGAGTTGGCCGAGGCGCTGGTTGCGCTGCCTGCCGTTCGGTTGGTGTCCACCGCCAGCTGAGCCCGCCACATAGCCTCGCCGTCGGGCAGAATGGTAAGCCTGCCGCTCCTTGCGGCTGTCTGTTAATGGAATCTGCCCCATGACCGCTGCCATTTCGCTCGAGACGCTTTCCACCCACGCATGCTTTGGTGGCACGCAGGGGTATTACCGGCATGCGTCTACGACCTGCGCCGCGTCCATGCGCTTTGGTGTCTTCGTGCCGCCGCAGGCAGCGCACGGCCCGGTGCCGGTGTTGTACTGGCTGGCCGGGCTTACCTGCACCGAAGAGACCTTCAGCATCAAGGCGGGTGCGCAGCAGTTGGCCGCCGAACTCGGCATCATGCTCGTGACGCCCGACACCAGCCCGCGCGAACGGCTACCGGGTGACGATGCGGCTTGGGACTTCGGGTTGGCGGCTGGCTTCTATCTCGACGCCACGCAAGAACCCTGGGCGCGCCACTACGCCATGGAAAGCTATGTGACGCAGGAGTTGCCGGCGCTACTAGCCGCGCACTTCCCTGTAAAGCAGGACGCGGCGGGTGCCGTGCAAAGCGTATTCGGGCATTCGATGGGCGGGCACGGTGCGCTGACTTTGGCGCTACGTCACCCCGGGCTTTACCGCAGCGTCTCGGCGTTCGCGCCCATCGCGGCGCCCATGGACTGCCCCTGGGGCCAGAAGGCTTTCACCGGCTACTTGGGCGAAGACCGCGCAGCGTGGGCGAAGCACGACGCCACGTGTCTGGTGGCTACGCAGCGCTTCGCTGGCACGGTGTTGGTAGACCAAGGCACCGCGGACAAATTTCTCGAAGGCCAGCTGCTATCGCAACGCTTCATCGATGCCTGCGCCGCTGCTGGGCAGCCACTAGACTTCCAGTGGCGCGAAGGCTACGACCACGGCTATTTTTTCATCAGCACCTTCATGGCGCGGCACTTGCGCCACCACGCGGCGGCGCTGGGCTGCGGCTGACACGCGGTCAAGGTTCTGCTGCGGTTCAAG
>CALPVO020000337.1 GCA_943327025.2 Janthinobacterium lividum | reverse complement strand
GCCCGCTGGAATACCGCAGGCAAGCGCGAAGAACTGGCCAGCCACCTCACCCGCCTCGTGGTGGTCTTCGCACCGACCCCCGCACCCGACCTATTCATGGTCGACCGCTATCTGGCGGCCGCGGCGCTGTCCGGGCTGGAGGCCCTGCTGGTCTGTACCAAGGCCGACCTGTTGCAGCCAGGCGGTGCCGAAGACGAGGCTGCCGAGGAACTCAACGGCGCCCTCGCCGACTATAAGGGGCTGGGGTACAGCACATTCTTGCTCGACACCCGCTCACCAGCAGGCTTCGCACCACTGGCCGCGGCTCTGGCCACCGGAACCAGCGTGCTGGTGGGCCAAAGCGGTGTGGGCAAGAGCAGTCTGCTGAACCAACTCATTCCAGAGGCCGTAGCTGCCACGCAGACCATCTCAGTCACCACCGAGGAAGGACGGCACACCACCACGAGCGCCGCCCTGTATCACCTGCCGGGCGGTGGCGACCTGATTGACTCGCCCGGCGTGCGGGACTTCGCTCCGCCCGTACCGGAACCGCGGCAAGCACGACACGGGTTCGTCGAAATCGAAGCGCTGAGTGCCGGCTGTCGCTTCATGGACTGCCTGCATCGCGAGGAGCCGGGCTGCGCGGTGCGCACCGCCGTGGGCGCGCCTGCGGAAGCCGGGCAGCGACTACTGACCGCTCGACGTTATGCCAGCTACCGACGCTTGCTGAACACTTCCCTGCAAATGGAAGAACGACGCCCACCCGGGCGCTAACGGCGGCCGAGCGTCTCAGGCGCTAGATGGCGCGGCGCCAACCCGTCTTCAGAAGTTCTGGCGCCCTGCCAGTGCATGGGCCAGCGTGCTGCCGTCGACGGTCTCAAGTTCCCCGCCCATCGGCACGCCCTGCGCGATACGCGTGGCCTGCAAACCGTGTTGGCGGGTAAGTTCGCCCACCACATGCGCTGTGGCTTGGCCTTCAACGGTGGCATTGGTGGCGAGAATGACTTCGCGCACGCCGCCTTCCGCGAGCAAGGCCTCGAAATGCTGCAAGCCCAACTCTGCCGGGCCCACGCCATCTAGTGGCGACAGCCGCCCGTTCAACACGAAATAACGGCCGCGAAAGCCGCCCGACTGCTCTACCGCGATGACGTCGGCCGGCGATTCCACCACGCACAGCACGCTGGCATCGCGGCGCGGGTCGGCGCACACCGGACACAACCCGCCATCCGTCAGCATGCGGCAGCGCTGGCACTTGCCCACCAACTCTAGCGCCTCGCCAAGGGCTTCGACGATTTCTTGTGCCCCGTCTCGCCGACGCTCCAGCAAATGGAACGCCATGCGCTGGGCGCTCTTGGGGCCGATGCCGGGCAACAGCCGCAGGGCATCGACCAACCGGGCCAAAGCAGGGGAATAGCGCAACGAACCAGTGCCTTCAGAACGGCATTTTCATGCCGGGCGGCAGTTTCATGCCCGCAGTGATGCCAGCGTACTTCGCCTGCACGGCTGCCTCGACCTTGCCCACGGCATCGTTAGTGGCAGCCGCAATCAGGTCCTCGAGCATCTCGAGGTCGTCGCCGACGGCACCCGCGGCAATCTGCACGCGGCGCACTTCGTGCTTGCCGGACATCGTCACTTTCACCAGGCCACCGCCGGATTCGCCAAGCACTTCGATGGTGCCGAGTTCACCTTGCGCCTTCTGCATGGCGTCCTGCATCTGCTGCGCTTGGCGCATGAGATTGCCGATATTGCCCTTGAACATGGAAAGACTCCGTCAATGAAAACTGGCGGCTTCAGCGCGGCTTCACGGAAGCCGGATCAAGCACGCCACCAAAACGTTCACGCAACAACCGTACCACCGGTTCCTGCTCCAAGAGAGCTTGGGTCCGTGCCAATAGTTCAGCGGCTTCACGTTCCGCCATACGCGCTGGCGAATCGTCGAGTTCACCGACCAGTTCAAGGTCGATGCGCATCGACTGACCATAGAACTCGGTGAGTGCAGCACCCAACTTCTCTACGATGCCCTCGGTCTGCAAGACCGCGCTACGCGCATCTAGCCGCAGCTTCACCACCGTGGCGGTGCGTTCCACCCATTCGCAGTTAGTGGCCAACTGCTTCACTGCACCGCTCAGGTTCAAACGCTCGATGAGCAGGCGCCAATCGCCACTGGTGAAGGCCGTACCCGCCTTAGGGGTTGGCGTCGCTGCCTTGGCAACCACAGGGGCGACGGCGGGCGCAACACCGGATGCAACGGCGGATGAAACCGAAGGCGCCGGACGCAAGGGCGGCGGTGCCGCCACGGAACGCTGCGCCGGACGCGGACGCAGCGGCGCAGAGCGCGTGGCTGCACGCGGTGCCATATCGGCTTCTGCCGGACGGAAGGCCAGCATGCGCAGCAAAGTCATTTCGAAGCCTAGCCGGGGGTCTGGCGCCATGGGCAGATCGCGGCGACCATTGAGCGCCATCTGGTAGAAGAGTTGCACGTCTTCCGGGTGCAACTGCGTGGCGAGTTCCGCCACCGTGCCCTCATCCCAAACATCATCGGCGCCCGCACCCGGCACGGCCTGCTGCAGCGCCAGCCGTTGCAGGAGCGCGGCAAGTTCGACGAGCACATCGTCGTAATCAGGTGCTTGCTCGTCCAGCGCAGCAACTTGCTCCAGCACACCTGGCGCGTCACCGGCGGCGAGCAGGCCCAGGATGCGCGCCACATGGCCGCGGTCGATGGTGCCCAGCATGCCTCGCACATCCGGTTCGGACACGCGACCACCACCGAACACCAACACCTGATCGAGCAAGCTGAGGCCATCGCGCATGCTGCCGTCGGCGGCGCGCGCCAGCAACGGCAGCGCCGCGGGTTCGAATTCCACGGCTTCGGCGGTGAGGATATGCCGCATCCGTTCGCCGATGAGCGCCGCGCTGAGGCGCTTCAAGTGGAACTGCAACACACGCGACAGCACGGTAACCGGCAGTTTCTGCGGGTCCGTAGTGGCCAGCAGAAACTTCACATGCGGTGGAGGTTCTTCCAGCGTCTTCAGCAACGCATTGAAGGAATGCGCCGAGAGCATGTGGACTTCGTCGATGAGGTAGACCTTGTAGCGCCCACGAGTAGGCGCGTACTGCACGTTCTCAAGGAGTTCGCGGGTATCTTCCACTTTGGTACG
>CALPVO020000336.1 GCA_943327025.2 Janthinobacterium lividum | reverse complement strand
GGCCAAGGCAAACAGCCCGGTACGCGCCTCGGGACTACCAATCAGGTCGTGGTCCGAAGGCGCTAGCCCATCGTCACCATCGGGGCGACTGCAGCGCCACTGACGAACCGGCGTAGCCAGCGGACGCAATCCCGGACAAGACTGCTGGCAAGACACCAGCGCAGAGCTCGCCAGCAAGTCCTCGAGATAACGGGGCGTGCCGCGCAGAGCACTAGCGCGAGGGTAGTACTCCTGAGCGTCCACGACGTCACTTTGCGGCGCACGCACACGCTGCACCAGCAGGTTGAATTCGTCCGTCTCGTCGGGGCCCAGACCATCGAAATCTACCGCCGCACGAAGACACTCCCGCGTACCGGGCTGAAGAGCGGCTAGCGACCAAAACGAGGGGTGAGGCGCCCCGCCATCGTCCGTCCCTTTAGCATCCACGGGCAGGGTGAGTGTGGCAGACCGGGCCGCATTGACCACGCGCACCACCAAGGCCTCGCGGCCGCCATTGCCAAAAAACTGCGCGACGGCATACGGCAGCGACGCCGGTTGCCACAGTCCGCCGAATTGACGTTCGAATTCGCCGAACGAGCGCACCGCAACCGGGCGATTGACCGGCCCGCGCAGCGTGCGGCCCACGAAGGCAACGACGCCGGCGGCGACTGGCTCCAGCGCCGCCTCGGCGGCACGCTGCTCCGTCACACGAATACCATCGCCAAGGCCATCGCCAGTCTGGTTCAAACCCGGGCTGCTCCTGGCGGCCACCACGACCACCGTCAAGGTCCAAGCCTAACATGAGGCATCAGCGACTCCGGTAAGCTTCGCGACCAATGAACAACACCACCCACGCGCCTCAACGCGGCTTTGCGCTAGCCTTGCTCACTGCTTTCAGTTGGGGAACCTTGCCGTTGGCGATGGCCCTGCTAGTGCACCAACTCACGCCCTGGACGGTGACTTGGTGGCGGCTGGCTGGCAGCGCACTGCTGCTGGCGGGTTGGCTGGCGTGGCATGGGCGACTGCCAGCCATGGGGCCGGTACTGCGTCAACAAAGCGCCTGGCTCGTCCTTGCCACACTCGGCTTGGTAGGCAACTACGTCTGCTATGCCACGTCACTGCGCTTCACCACGCCATCGGTCAGCCAAACGGTCATTCAACTCGCGCCCATGCTGCTCTTGTTGTCCGGGTTGGTCCTGTTCGGCGAGCGTTTCTCTCGTGGGCAGTGGGCTGGCTTCGCTCTCCTCCTCGGTGGCTTGCTGCTGTTCTTCAACCGCCGTCTGCCGGAAATCGCCAGTCTGCAGGGCAATCTCGCCATCGGCGTCGGGGCGGTGATGCTCTCTTCCGTGCTGTGGACCGGCTATGGCATCGCCCAGAAGAAACTCATGGCCAGCTTGGCGCCAGCCCAGATTCTGTTGGTACTGTTTTTTGCCGGGACCGTGGTGTTACTGCCACTGGCCGAACCGGCCGCAGCCTTTCGGCTGGATCCACTCGGCGTGGGCCTGCTGCTGTTCGGGGTGGCCAACACCATGGTGGGCTATGGGTGCTTTGCCGAAGCGCTTGCGGTTTGGGATGTGACCCGCGTCAGCGCTGTGACCTCGATGGCGCCCATCATCACGCTCGCCTGCATGTCCGTCTTGAATCGGTTCGCGCCGGGCATACTGCCGATCGAGCGACTGAATTGGCTGAGCATCGCCGGCGCCATCGCCGTGGTAGCAGGCTCGGCCGCCTGCGCGCTCTTCGCGCAATCGAAAAAACCGGCCGCGGGCCGGGCGCGCAACGCCTGAAGGCCCCTAAGTTCGCTTCGGGGCGGGCGTTGGAGTTAGCGCCGCCGCTCGCTTTCCGCGGCGGCAGCGCGCGCCGCTTCTTCCTTGCGCTGGACCTCCTCCGTCATCACCTGCAACCACTCCGTCAGCGGCTGCACCGGCACCCCTTGGGCAACAGGCGGAGCGGCAGTAGGCTGAGGCTGGACAGGGGATTGAGACATGGAAGTACCTGACAATTGAACACGCGACCGCGGCCGCCACGGAACAAAGTATGCACTGCCGCGCTTCAGCGCGGCTTTGCTCCCGGCGCCGGTGCCGAAACCGGCGCGGCAGGAGCCTCGATTTCCGCCTGCATCTGGCGGAATTGGGCCTCGTCCACCCGCAACTCCAGACGCCCGCTCCAATTGCCACCCGGCGGTACCGCATTGCGCACCGGGGGTGCCGCCCGCAGCAGAGGCGCAATCCTGGCCACAAGCACCGGCGGCACACCCTTCAGCGGGTAACCAACGCCCAAGCCGGGAACACTAACCGCAGGCTCGACAGCCGGCGCCGGTGCACCGGCGGCAGGGGCAGTGGCGGGTTGCTTCATCACGGAGACCGGTACGCCGAGTGGCTTCAGGGAAACCTGATGCGTCGCTTCCCAGTCCAGTTCAGCGTCGCGGGCACGAATACGCTTCCACAACGGCGAAGCGGCATTCGCGCGTTTACGCAAGGCTTTGGGGGCATGGCGCCAATCACGCTTGTCGTCTTCCAAGACCTCGTAAGCCTGAGCGTGCAAGTGCCCACCCTCCCAGCCAAGCACCAGTGGTTGATTCACTACGGTGACCTTGGTGCCGATAGGAAGTTGCTCGTAGAGTTTGGCGATGTCCTCCGGGTAGAGCCGCAAGCAACCATGGCTACTGCGCATACCTACTCCGTAGGGCTTGTTGGTGCCATGGATGAGGTACCCGGCCCAGCCCAACCGGAACATGTGAGTTCCCAAGGGATTGTCCGGACCCGCCGGCACCAGCGCCGGCAAAATCTCGCCGTTCTCGGCATGTTCCTTGCGCACCGACAAGGGTGGGCGCCACGCCGGGTCCTTGACTCGCGTCAAGACGCGAGTGCTCCCCTCCGGGGTCATCCAGCCAACCCGACCGATGCCGATGGGATAGGTGTAGACCACCTGCAACTTGCCGGGCTCGCGCTTCGGGAACCAAAACAACCGCATGGCGGCCAAATTGACGACCAGGCCCTCGCGCGGCGCATCCGGCAACACGAAACGGGTGGGTAGCAACACCCGCCTGCCCTCTCCCGGCAACCAGGCGTCGACCCCCGGATTCGCCCGGACAATTTCCTCGTAACCCAGGTTGAAGCGCCGCGCGATATCGGGCAACGCATCTTCCTTGCCGACTACCGTCGACTGCAAAGTGCCCACCACGTCGGTTATGGCTG
>CALPVO020000335.1 GCA_943327025.2 Janthinobacterium lividum | reverse complement strand
GCACGGTGTGGCGCTCTCGATGGATGTCTACAACGGGGACTACATCGACACCGAAGGCCGCAAGCAGGGTTGGCCAGCGGAATTTCTGCAGAAGAACATCGACACTACTGAAGCGCAACGGCAGGCCTTTACGCGCGCCGTTCAGTTGGGCGCTCCCATTGTGTTCGCCACGGATGCGGCCGTTTACCCCAATGGCCTGAATGCTCGGCAGTTCCGCATCATGGTCCAACGTGGCATGACGCCCATGCAGGTCATTCAGTCGGCCACGTCGGTGGCGGCCAAGACGATGGGCTGGGATGACCGCGTCGGTGCTTTGGTGCCGGGGCGCTTCGCGGATCTCGTGGGAGTGAAGGGCGACCCGCTTGCCGACATCACCGTGCTCGAGCACGTGGACACCGTGCTCAAGGGTGGCGAGGTCATCAAAGCTCTCTAAGGCGTATCGACCACGCGGGGCTTGCAGCGCGGCTCGGGCATAGCCTCGGTGCGACCCCTGATTGCCGTCAGGCGACGTCGAAAACGCGACAAGAAAAACTGGCGGTTGCTGAAAATTTTTTCATTGGAAACATGACCTTATCAGTCGCGTTCCAGTTCGCTGAATGACGCATTCGCGTTGGCTTCCGTAAGCCTTCTCCATTAGACTCGCGCTCCATCTTCGACTGTATCCATCCCCTTCCGGGGAAAAGGGAGACTCACGTGCGTTCCGATATCGAGATTGCTCAGGCTGCCACCATGAACCCGATCACCGACGTCGCCTCGCGGCTCGGTATCCCTGGCGACGCGTTGGACCAGTACGGCAAGTACAAGGCGAAGATCTCGCTGGACTACGTTGACAGCCTCGCCTCGCGCCCGGACGGCAAGCTCATCCTCGTCACGGCCATCAGCCCGACGCCCGCGGGCGAAGGCAAGACGACCACGACCGTCGGCCTCGGTGACGCACTGAACAAGATCGGCAAGAAGGCCGTCATCTGCCTGCGTGAGCCCAGCCTCGGCCCCGTGTTCGGCATGAAGGGTGGCGCTGCCGGCGGCGGTATGGCGCAAGTGGTGCCCATGGAGGACATCAACCTCCACTTCACCGGCGACTTCAACGCCATCGCGCTCGCCAACAACCTGTTGTCCGCGCTGCTGGACAACCACATCCACCACGGCAACGCGCTCGGTATCGACGTGCGTCGCATCACGTGGAAGCGCGTCATGGACATGAACGACCGCGCCCTGCGCGACATCACTGTCTCGCTCGGCGGCCCGGGCAACGGCTTCCCGCGTCAGGACGGCTTCGACATTGTCGTCGCCTCCGAAGTGATGGCCATCTTCTGTCTGGCCACCAGCCTGAAGGACCTCAAGGAGCGTCTCGGCAACATCGTTGTGGGCTACACCCGCGACCAGCAGCCGGTGCGTGCTCGCCAGCTGAACGCCAACGGCGCCATGACGGTGCTGCTGCGTGAAGCGCTGAAGCCGAACCTCGTGCAGACGCTCGAGAACAGCCCGGCCTTCATCCATGGCGGCCCGTTCGCCAACATCGCCCACGGTTGCAACTCGGTGCTCGCCACCAAGACGGCCCTGAAGCTCGGTGATTACGTCGTCACGGAAGCCGGCTTCGGTGCCGACCTCGGTGCCGAGAAGTTCATCGACATCAAGTGCCGCAAGTCTGGCCTCAGCCCCTCGGCCGTGGTGGTGGTTGCCACCATCCGCGCGCTGAAGTTCCACGGCGGCTGCGACCTCAAGGAAATGAGCTCCGAGAACCTGGCGGCGCTCGAGAAGGGCATGGTCAACCTGGAGCGTCACGTCAGCAACGTGCGCAACCACTACGGCCTGCCTTGCATCATCGCCATCAATCACCGCACGACGGACACCGACGCCGAAGTGGCGCTCCTCAAGCAGTGCATGGCGAAGCACGGCGCGCCGGTGGTTCTGGCCCGTCACTGGGCCGAGGGTGGCGCTGGTGCCGCGGAACTCGCCCATGTCGTGGTCGACACCATCGAGAAGAACCCGGGCAAGCACACGTTCGTGTACGAAGAGTCGCTGCCGCTGTGGGACAAGATGAAGGCCATCGCCACGAAGATCTACGGCGCTGCCGATATCACCGCGGACTCCAAGGTCCGTGCGCAGATCAAGCAGTTGCAGGAAGGCGGCTACGGGCACTACCCGGTGTGCGTGGCCAAGACGCAGTACTCGTTCTCGACGGACCCGTCCCTCAAGGGCGCGCCTTCCGGCCACATGGTGAATGTCCGCGAAGTGCGTCTTGCTGCCGGTGCGGAGTTCGTGGTGATGGTCTGCGGTGACATCATGACGATGCCTGGCCTGCCGAAGATTCCTTCGGCGGACATGATCGACATCGACGACAACGGCAAGGTGGTGGGCCTGTTCTAATAGGCTCTCTGTCTGGTGCTGGAGGTTCCCGGCTTCGCCCGGGAAACCTCCAGTGTCGTTGTTTTGCAAGAGCCGTAATGTCGGCTCAGTTCAGTGGGCCCTCATGCGGCAGGGCATCCACCGGCCCTTCGAAAGCAATGAACAGCGTGCAGGCCTGCTTGCCCACGCAGCGCGCTTCGTGTGCGCGGTTCGCCGGCCCAAAAGCGTAATCGCCTTTCTTCAGCAGCACTTTCTGCTGGTTCTCGTAGCGAACCTCGAGTTCGCCCGTGGAAAGCACCATCCGTTCATTGGAGGAGTGCGTGTGGGGCGGCAGGAAGAACCCCGGCGGCACGCGCAACCAGATGTCCGCGTTCGGGTTAGCCGGGTTGCCATGCAGCACCGCAATTTCGCAGCCCTTCGCAAAAATGGGCGGGCAGGGGCCCCACTGCACGTCCTTCGCTAGCGGGCGGATGGCCAAGGCGGGCTCACCTGCGGGAGCGCCGGCAACGGCGTTCGCGGCGAGCATCAAGGTAGCGACGGCGAGTGCGGCGCGGTGCGCGGCGGCGTTCAGGAACTGGTTCATCGATCTCTCCTTTTGTTTCCCTGGTGGTCGACCTGGCCACATCCCGGTGTGGCATGGGGGTAGTTTCCACGGTGCCATCGGGGTGGTCTTGCAGGATTCGTGCAGGAAAGCTGCAGGAATTTTGGCATGGCGCCGCGGCTGTCCTATGCTGCGGCCATGGTCTACCAGTTCGGCTGCTTCGCGTTGGACCCGGACCGCTTCGAATTGCGGGCGGACGGCGAGCCTGTGCCTGTGGAACCCCAAGTGCTTT
>CALPVO020000334.1 GCA_943327025.2 Janthinobacterium lividum | reverse complement strand
GACGAGGGCACCGAACGCCTCATTCCCTTCGACGTCGTCCCCCGCTCCATGCCCCGTTCCGAATGGACGCTGCTGGAAGCGGGCCTGAAACAACGTGTGCGCGCGCTGAATGTCTTTCTGCACGACATCTACCACGACCAGGACATCCTGCGAGCCGGCCTCATTCCGCCCGAGCAGGTGCTGGGCAACTCGCAATACCGCCCGGAGATGCATGGCATCCACGTGCCCGGCGGCACGTATGCGCACATCGCGGGCATCGACATCGTGCGCGACCACGAAGGCCGCTTCCGGGTGCTGGAAGACAACCTCCGTGTGCCTTCGGGCGTTTCGTACATGCTCGAGAACCGCAAGATGATGATGCGGCTCTTCCCGGACCTGTTCACTAGCCAGGCCGTGGCGCCGGTGGAACACTACCCCGACGTGCTGCTGGAAAACCTGAAGCGCGTGGCCCCGGCCGGCGTGACGGACCCGACCGTGGCGCTGCTGACGCCCGGCGCTTACAACAGCGCGTATTTCGAACACGCTTTCCTCGCCCAGCAGATGGGCATTGAACTGGTGGAAGGCCAAGACCTGTTCGTACGCGACGAACGCCTGTGGATGCGCACCACGCGCGGCCCGCAGCGCGTGGACGTGCTCTACCGCCGCCTCGACGACGACTTCCTCGACCCCCTCGCCTTCCGCGCGGATTCCACGCTGGGTGTACCGGGCCTGCTGAACGCTTACCGCGCGGGCCGTGTCACCATCGCCAATGCCATCGGGACTGGCGTGGCGGACGACAAGTCCATCTACCCGTATGTGCCCGAGATGATTCGCTTCTATCTCGGTGAAACCCCATTGGTAGACAACGTGGACACGTGGATCTTGCGGCGCCCAGACGACTTGGCGCATGTGCTGGCGAACTTGCCCGACCTCGTCGTGAAAGAAGTCCACGGCGCCGGTGGTTACGGCATGCTTATTGGGCCCACTTCCACGAAGGCAGAAATTGCTGCCTTCCGCCAACTCATCATCGCGCACCCGGAACGCTACATCGCACAGCCCACGCTGGCGCTGTCCACGTCACCCACGTTCGTGGAAAGCGGCTTGGCGCCACGCCATGTGGACTTGCGCCCTTTCGTGCTGTCGACGCGCGACGAAATAACGGTGGTGCCCGGCGGCCTGACGCGCGTAGCGCTGCGCCAAGGTTCGCTGGTGGTGAACAGTTCGCAAGGCGGCGGCACCAAAGACACTTGGGTGGTGGAAGACGCGCCCGCGCCGCTGGAGACCCTGCCATGCTGAGCCGCACCGCCGACCACTTGTTCTGGATGGGGCGCTATCTGGAGCGTGCCGAACATCTCGCGCGCCTGCTGGACGCGCACCATCGCCAGAGCTTGCTGCCACGTAGCGCCGCTACGCTGGTGACCAACTGGCAGGCAACACTCGATTCGCTCTCTCAGTCCGGCGCCTACCGGCAGGCGCATGGCGAAGTACGCCCGGATACTGCCTTTCACTTTCTGGCGTTCGACCGCGAACATCCGGGCAGCCTTGTTTCATGCCTGCAATCGGCTCGCGAAAATGCGCGCGCGGTGCGCGGCACCATCACCGCTGAAACTTGGGAAGCGCTGAATGCTGCTTGGCTCGAGGCACGCACGCTGACCGCACACGTGACCGCCGATGCACCCATGCGCGAAGGCAATGCTTTCCTTGAGTTCGTGAAAGACCGCGCGCACCTGGTGCACGGCGTCATCACCGCCACCATGCTGCGCGACGAAGCCCATGCCTTCTTGCGCCTAGGCAGCTACTTGGAGCGCGCAGACGGCACGGTACGCTTGCTCGGCGCGCGTTGGAGCGACGAGACGAACACCGCCGACTGGGCCGTGGTGCTGCGTTCGCTGTCCGCCTTCGAGCCTTACCGTCGCCTGTACCGCGAAGCAGTCTCGCGGGACCGTGTGACCGAACTGCTGTTGCTGCAAGATTCCATGCCGCGCTCGGTGCACCGCGCGCTCACGCAAGTGAACGATTACCTGCGTTCCATCGCCAGCGGTGGTGGTGGAGGTCGTGGCGCGCATGCCGGCAGCGAAACCCTGCGCCGCGCGGGCGAATTGCATTCGCAGTTCCAATACGGCCGCTATGCAGACTGGGCACCGCAGTTGGGCGCCGAGTTCTTCGGTACATTGGCGCGCCGTATTGAAGACTTGGGCTCCCGCATCGCGCAGGACTTCCTCGTTCCCATGTCCACCAGCGTCGAGTCCAACTGATGCGCTTGCATATTCACCACCAGACGCTTTACCGCTACGAGCGCAAGGTGGACAACACCGTACAGCAGTTGCGCCTGACGCCGCGCCGCGAAACGCGCCAGCGTTCGTTGGAATGGAAACTCTCCACGCCGGGCCGACGTACCGAGCAAGTCGACGCGTTCGGCAACGTTAGCCATTTGCTCACCGTGGACGAACCGCATACGGAGCTACGCCTCACCGTCGATGGCATCGTGGAGACCGAACCCAGCGGTAGCGATGGCCGCATTGCCGATGACGGCGGACTGTCGCCACTGGTTTATCTGACTGCCACGCCGCTCACCACCGCCGACGCGGCAGTGGCAGCACTGGCGGAACGCGCCCTGCTCGCCGACGCCTTCGCCGACCACGCCTTGGCCCACCCGGCGGCCCTCGCGGGTAACGTGGTGCCGGGTGGCATGGGCAAGCTGATGGCGCCCACGTTGCGCTTGCAGCGCTTGCAAGACTTGAGTGCGCTGGTACGCGAGACCATTCGTTACACCCCCGGCGCCACCACCGTCGACTTGCCCGCTGCTGCGTCGCTGGCGCGTGGCGAAGGCGTCTGCCAGGACCATGCCCACCTGTTCCTCGCCTGCTGCCGGGCTAGTGGCTTGGCTGCGCGCTATGTCAGCGGCTATTTCTTCACTGGCGATGCCGGCGACTTGGCCAGCCACGCTTGGGTAGACGTCTGGATGCCCCCGGATGCCATCGACCCAAACCCCACCGGCTACTGGCTGGGGCTGGACGTGACCCATGGCATGCCGGCGGGCACACACCACGTGCGCTTGGCCGTGGGCCGCGACTACCTCGACGCGGCGCCCGTGCGTGGTGTGCGTCGCGGTGGTGGCAGCGAAGTGCTCAGCGTGCGTGTGCTGGTGGGCGACCGCCCGGCCAGCGCCACCGAGCAAGCCCAACAACAACAGCAACAATAGTCGCGAGCCAGT
>CALPVO020000333.1 GCA_943327025.2 Janthinobacterium lividum | reverse complement strand
CTCACCGCACAGTGGTGGCGCACCATGCAGGCCCGACACCAGCAGGGTGAGCTGCTCGAGGTGCTGCCCTACGGCCCGCACCGCGTGCGCGTTGCATCATCGCTGTAGTCTTCTCGTCATTTCGGCGTGCCCAACAAGCCTGCCTCAACGCGGTTTGCCGTATTCGTGCATCACTTGCGGCATAGGCAAGGCCTCGAGCGGTGCCTGAATCTCCAGCGGTAACTGCACGGGAGGGCCTCCGCCCAAGCTGTTTTCCATGCCGTACCAGAACGGCGCCGCGGTATCGACCACACCTCGAATAGGCCGGACAATGCGTGGCGTAATCGACAACACAATCTCGGTCTTCTCGCCGTCTTTTTTCTTCGTCCCAAACAATCTACCCAGCAAGGGAATGTCGCCGAGGCCAGGGATGCGGTCGGCCGTGCCACGTTCGGTGTCGCTGATCAAGCCACCCAGAATCTGCGTTTCGCCGTTCTTCAAGCGCAGCGAAGTAGTCGCGGTTCTGGTACCCATTTGGTAGGCCAAGGTGCCGGACACCGCCGAGGTCACTTCCTTGATGATGGAACTGACCTCCAGATTGATCCGCATGGACACATCGCCATCACGATAGATGGTGGGCTCCACATCCAAGGTCAAGCCGGCGTCCACATACTGCACACTGCCGGTGACCACCGGTTGCAGCGACGTCGCTGTGACAGTATTCGTAATGACGGGAACTCGTGTACCAATCAGGATTCTTGCCTTTTCATGGTTGCGCGCCCGAATGCGCGGGCTGGCCAGCAGATTGCTGTTGCTCAGCACCCGCTTGAAGTCGACCGTGACGGGCACGTTCGATATCTGCAAAGTATTGGAGTTCTGGTACTGCAGGTCGGCCATCACCAGGGCCTGCCCGGCCAATGCCGTCGGCGTTGCGGTGACCAACTCCGGGTAGCGAATGCCCAGTTGCTCGAGCCGTCCGCGCGATATTTCAAGCACCTCCAGCTCCATCATCACTTCAGCCTCAGGCACATCCAGTGACGAGAGCAAGCGCCGCGCCATCTCGATGGTCTCTGGCGTATCGCGGATGAGCACGGCCGAAGACACATCGTCAACATACAAGGTGCGAACATTTAGCATGGTTCGCAGCATCTCCGCTGCTTTGCGCGGATCGATGTTGGTCAAGTAAAAGGTTTGGACCATCTGCTGCTGGTAGTCGCGCTGTTTCTCCAGCGTATTCGGGTAGACGACCACCATGTTGTCGGATAGCACCTGCCGCGCTAATTGCAACTGCACCAGCACCAAGTCCATGGCAGCAGCCACGGGCAACCGTTCCGCCATGAGCGTCACCAATCGCTCCTGCTTCACCTCGTTATCGAAGATGAAGCGCACCCCGGTCTGTTGGGTTAACACCCCGAACACCTCACGGAGCGAAACGTTGGACACGTCCAGAGAAACGACTTTTCCACCCAGTACGCGCAGGGAAAATGGCGTGGCTGGTGGCGGCACTGCAGGAGATTGTGCCGGGATGGAACCACCCGGATAGCTGAAGGTGTCTATCAGCGCCGCTGTCGGCGGTGGCACCTGCAAAGGGGGTACGGGTTCCAAGCCGGCATTCGGCCTCAGAATAGGATCGTGGATGTTGCCTCCACTGGCACACCCCGCTAGTGCTGCACCTATTGCGCAGCCCACCAGCCAGCGGGGTGTCCGGTGACGCACGGCCCTAGCGGACCGTGAACGGGGTCGGGGTATAAACCACGCCCGTGTTGGAGTAGAGCCCAATCGCCGCCGTGGTGGCCCCAGCCGGCAGCACCAACACCAAGCGCGAGTCGCTGAGTATGCTCACCTTGATGTTGGTGGCTGCGCCTACCGACGCGTACTTCACGCTACTCATGCCACGACCACTGATGGTGATCTTCGTCCCCACTCCGCCCGCCCAAGGGCTGAAGCTGGTGACGGCGAGCACGGTCGGGTCGAAGCGGATGCCTTGCACCGTGAACGAGGTAGCACTCCAGGACTGATGTTGCGGGTTAAACAAACCAATGGCGCCGGTCGTCGCCTCAGCCGGCACAGTCACCTGTACCTGCGCATCGCTCAGCACCTTTACCTTGGCGTTCAGGGCCTTGCCAATCTTGGCGTAGGCCAAACCCGTGAACCCGCGACCATTCATCGTCACCACCGTGCCTACCGGGCCCGCAGACGGTGCGAAGTTCTGGATGTACGGCTGCGCGTAGGTCCCTGCAGGCGGCGGTGGCAATGGGGTAGGCGTCGGGGTCGGTGTCGGCACAGGCGTCGGTGTCGGCGTCGGCACGGGGACCGGCACGGGGACCGGCACGGGGGTCGGAATGGGCGTAGCGCCTGGCGCCGTGCCCCACAACTTACGCAGCAGTGCCATCTTGTCTTCGCGCACCGCCAACTTGTCGTCCAAGATGCCACCAGTGTCGCCGCTGTTGGGCGTATAGCACCAGTAGAAGGTGCTGCGCATGTTCTTGGAAATGAGGTAGTCCACCAAGGCGTTCTGCCAAATGATATCCAGCGCACCGCCAGTGCCGTTGCCGTACTTGCCGCCCCACTCGCCTAGTACCACGGGGTGGGTACCAGAGAATTTGCCAAACAGCGTCTCCCACTGCGGGGCCAAGTTTGCTGGGTAGGTCGGTGCCGTGAACGTGGACTTCATGAAGACGTCCGGTCCATAGGTGTGGGGCGAAAGCACCAGCTTGTAAGCCGGAATATTCAATGGCTGGTAAGCCTGTGGCTGAAAGTCCTCACCCCAATTCATTGGCAGCCGCGAATCTTCGCGGCCATCCCAGTTGCCGTTGATGCCTTCCACGAAAATGAGCAAGCGCGGATTGGCAGCGAGGATGGCCGCCGCTGCCTGCTCCACCGCAGGCTTCCAGTAGTTGGCGCTGTTGGTCATGTTCGGGTCGCCAGCGGCCCAACGCACCACACCATAGGGCTCGTTGAACACGTCGATACCCAAGAACATCGGTAGCGCCGCATAGCGGTTCGCCACGAACACCAAGTCACGAATCCAGTTGTCCTGGGTATAGGCCTGCTTGTTGTAGATGAGATAGAAATCCGCCGGGTTCGTCACGAACCAAGTCTGATAGCCGCCCTTGGTGGAGATGCCATGCATGTCCAACAGCACGTACAGCCCTTGCCGGTTCGCTTCTGCCATCCACAGGTCCAGTACCTGCAATGACGTCTTGCCTATCAGATCCGCAT
>CALPVO020000332.1 GCA_943327025.2 Janthinobacterium lividum | reverse complement strand
TCCGCTTCGTGAAACACCGCCGTGGGCAACTTCTGGCGCCCCGCAGCTGCGTAGCGCTGAAACAGCGCGAACATCCCCCGCGCGCTGGAAGCAAAGTTCGGGTCGCCCGAGAGGAGGACTTCCAGCACCTCGGAGGAACCGCTGGCACCGCTCGCCGATAAGCCGACATCCGCCATGGCTACCACCTCGAACCGGCCGCGTTCCAAGACCAGAAGATGCATGATGGTAACTTAAAAGTTAATTATTTGGTTACTAGGCCCTCACAGCCGCGAGACCGAGACCGTCGAAACTGCCGACGGCGATGAAAAGTCTCAGCCGGGACACATCGCCGAGCCATCCCCCATTCGTGCCGCGTTTCGCTAAAAACGCATCGTTCCGCGCCCCAGAAACGCAACAAGGCCCCGTTCAGGGGCCTTTTTCTTGGGCAGCAAGCCGCCTCCCCCATGGTTCGCGACTGTCGGCCGGAAGCGGCCTCCAACATGGCTCGCGCTTGCGCCTAACGCCTGCGTGTCTTCGCGCCTTTGAAGTCGCGGTTGATGCGGTTCAGGTCGAAGCCGGCGGGGTCGAACACGCCACCTATCCAGCGCACGCGGTCCGCGTGTTCGCGGTGTTTGGGGTCCGCCAGAATGCTCAGGAAATCCGCATAGCCCCACGGGCCCCCGACATCCTCCGGCGGGCAGGCGTTTTCGCCGGCTAGGCACAGCGGCAGGGGCAGCTGCAAAAACGCTGGGGATGGTGGCAAGGAATCGATGACGATACGGTGGGACCAGCCATCGCCCATGTCGTAGCGGTATTCAAACTCGCCGTGGTCGCCAAGCTCGGCCACCAGCGCGGCCACGGAGACCCGCCGCTCGTCGCGCCACTGGCGCGTGTCGGCACCTTGTGCCACTTCCTCTATCCACCAACCGGGTGCCACCACGCCAGCGCCCACCCGAAAGTCATGCGCATGTGTGTCTGCCCAGCCCATCACCCATTGCAGGTAGTGGTGCAGGCTGGCGAGCGTCCAATGGCTGGACACCAAGATGCGGCGCCACACCAACGGTGTGACCTTATTCAGTTCGATGCGCAGGGCGACGGGTTTCGGGGGCGCGTGGGGTTTCTTCATGGCCGGGTTTCCTCAAGATCGGCGGCAGGCTGGGTGCCACAGAGCTTATGACCAGCTGGACAGGCTTCCTAGTCCGCCCGCTCCAACCTCGCCCGGATAGCTCTGAACACCAGTTGTTCGTTAACGCCCAGAGCACGGGCAAGCTTGGCAATCGTGCCCGTGGTGGGGTCATTGCGACCACCCTCGATGAGCGCAACGTGGCTCTGCGTCAACCCGGCACGCGCTGCCAGGCCGGCTTGTGACAAACCCGCCGCGAGGCGCAAGCCACGGAAGGTGCAATTCCCTTCGCCGATGAGCCCGCTTAGATCACGCCGTGCGGCCGCGAGCGCCTCGGCCATCTGCGGAAGCTGCTCGAATTCCGCTGCGAGCGCGTCCACGGTTGAGCGAGATGCCTTGCGCTTGGATACGGATGCTGGTCTGGAAGTCAAAGGGAAAGGAGCATTCATTTCAGGTATCGCGTCCTGCGGTAAATTCGCGCCATTCGGCGACGATGCGTCGTCCCCGGTCGCTGAAGATTTCATACGTATGCTCATCCTTAGGAAGCACCGCGAGCACCGCTGCGCGCCGTTGCCTCCAATCAAACCCAATGAACACCCTGAAACCCGTGACCGACGAATCCAGGATACGAATCCTCGACAAATTGTTGCGCCGCTCGCGTGCTGCCCGCCAAGGTGCCACGGAGATTCGCAGGCGCCCTAACCAAATGTCGGCACGTTCGGTGACAGCTTCCAGCACTGAAGAATCCGCAGACAATTCCTGAAGCAATGCGACCACTGCCGCTGCCGCTTGCGGACTACCAGCCGCCATAGCCCAAAGGTCTGAAGTGGCACCACTGAGCACCTCTATTTTCATATATTTTTTTATATCAATCAACTCTAGAGGATGATTCCTTAACTCCCGGTGCATCGTCCGAGAAAGGGTTGCGCTTTAGGCTCCGCATTCGTGTCGCGTTTCGCTAAAAACACGCGCTTTCGCGCCCCAGAAACGCAAAAAGGCCCCGTTCAGGGGCCTTTTTTCGTCGGGAGCAAGCTCCCTCCCACAAAAAGCTCCCTCCTACGCCCTCACCTCTTCTTTCGGCCCCAGCAGCACCCCCGCCAGCACCGCTGCCATTGCGGCCACGGCCGCAGTACGCAGCGGATAGTCGACGAACGAGTGCAGGGCCAGCAGCAGCAGCGGCAGACCGCTACCCAGCAGCATGCCGTGGTTAGCGTCGTCGCCTGCACGGCGGCGCAGCACTTGCAGCAGTGCATAAACCACTACGCCCAGTGCCACCGCTGCCAGCAGCAGCGCGGGTAAACCACCTTCGAACCACAGCTCCACGTAGTCGTTGTGGGCGTGGTTGATGAACAAGGGAAGGTCGGCGGTTTCTTCGCCCAGCTGGCCGTAGCCGTCCATGAAAGTACCGAGGCCCGCGCCGGTACCGGCAAACGGCTCTGCCGCCTGCCAGGTGCGGCGTGTCAACACTGCTCGAAAATCGTCCAGCGGGTCTACTTCGAAACGCAGCAAGAGGTTGTAGAGCGTGGTCTGCACCACGGCCACGACAGCCAGAAGACCCGTCACTTGCAGCCAGGCCCGTGGACTGCCGAGCCACTTTCCCGCCTCGCGCGGGGCGAACCACAGCAGCAGTGCGCTGGCCACCACACTGGCCAGCAGCATGCCAAAGCCAGCACGCGACCGGGTAGCGGTGGCGCCCAGCGCCAGCACCACGAGACAAAACGCCAGAAACCAGCGTTGCACGTCGCGGGAACTCGCAGAAACTCGAACGCGATCCGCCAGAAGACCAGCGGCCAACGGTAACAAGCACACCAACAAAGCCGCCAAGTGATTGCGGTTGGCGAAGAAGCCGACCGCATCGTCCGGGTTGGTCTCGGCATAAAAATAAAGTGGGCTGGTAGGGCCTTGCATCGCTTGGCCGAAACCCACCAAGGCACTCAGCAAACCAAAAGCCACCAAGCCGGCCAGCAGGCGGCGTTGCGCCAACAGCGGCAACGAAGCAGTAGCCATATACAAAGCCACCGGCAACACCACAAACCACAACACGCGCTCCGTCTGGAACGCGTTCAGGGTCCAAGCCATCCACGTGGGCAGTGCGCCCACGCT
>CALPVO020000331.1 GCA_943327025.2 Janthinobacterium lividum | reverse complement strand
CTTGTTCGGCGCCAGCGCGCTGCCCAGTGCGTTCGCCAACCCTGCCGCGCGGGAAATCGGCGCCGCTCCCCAGGCTGCAGCCGGTTCCGATGCTCTTTCTGGGAGCCCTCCTGGCGTTACCCCCGCCACCGAGGACGACGCTAACGAAATCATCATCGTGGCCTGCTATCGCCGTACCCCGGCCAACAGGCTCGCCGCCAGCGCGGTTGTACTCGACCAAACCATCCTTCAAGCCCCGGGCGCCCAGCACTTCGCCGACGCCATGGCACAAGTGCCCAACCTGAACTTTGCCGGCGCCAGTTCGCGGCCACGCTACTTCCAGGTACGCGGCATTGGCGAACTCGAACAATATGAAGGTGCGCCCAACCCTTCCGTCGGGTTCCTCGTCGACGGCATGGACTTCAGTGGCCTTGGCATGGTGGCCACGCTGTTCGATGTAGGGCAGATTGAAGTGCTGCGTGGCCCGCAGGGCGCACGCTATGGCGCCAACGCCCTCGGCGGGCTCATTCATGTTTCCAGCCGTGCACCGGAGGGTTCCGATACCGGCGAAGTGTCGGCAACGCTCGGCACTGCCGGCACCTATGGCGCCGGCGCGGTCTACGACTTGGCCACCGGCGCAAATTCCGCTTTGCGCTTGGGCGTGCAGCAGCAGCGCAGCGACGGCTTCCGTCGCAACGCCTTTCTGGGCCGCAACGACACCAATGGCCGCAACGAAACGACGGCGCGCGCCCGTTGGCAGTGGAACTACGACGACGAGCACCAAGTCGATGTGACGGCACTGCACGCGGACCTCGACAACCGCTACGACGCCTTCGCCATCGACAACACACGCACCACGCTTGCGGATAAACCCGGCCGCGATGCACAGCGGGCTACAGGCATCAGCGTGCGCGCGTTGTTACCGGGCCCGGGCGAGGCAAAGTGGTCGCTGGCAGCAGCACACATCGACTCTGCCAGCGTCCATGCCTACGACGGTGACTGGGGCAACGCCAGCTCGTGGGCGCCCTACACCTATGACTACACGTACCAAGCGAATCGGGACCGGCAGAACAGCACATTCGAAGTGCGCCTCGAATCGCCGGCGCTGTTGGATGACCGCCGGTTCGCGTGGTTGGTGGGCGCGTGGCATTCGCAGCTGCGCGAGCGCATCGGGGAACGCAGCGGTGGCACTTACGCCGACCCGGCCTACCCGGATGTTTTCACCAGCGACTTCGTCGGCACCAGCCGCTACAGCGCCAACACCACGGCCGTGTTCGGGCAGGTAGATGCAGCGCTGCCGGCAGGTTGGCAAGCCAGCTTGGGGTTGCGTCGTGAACGCCGCGCCGCCAATTTCGTGGCCAGCGACACGACGCTTTCGCCGACGAACACCCAAAGCGGCGGGCATTTCACGCTGTCGCGCCCCGGCGATTACGGCACGCTTTGGCTCAGCGCCTCGCGCGGCTACAAGGCGGGCGGTGTGAACCCCAGCCCGCAGTTGCCCACCCGGCTGCGCGAGTTTGGTCCGGAAAGCGTGCGCGGCCTGGAGATAGGTTGGCGACGTTCCAGCGAAGATGAGCGCTGGAAAGCCGAAGCGGTGCTGTTCGACTTGCGCCGCCAACACTTGCAAGTACGCACGAACGAACAACTGGTGGCCGGCGACCCGAACACGTTCGTGTTCTTCACCGACAACGCCGCCCGCGGCCACCATCGCGGCCTCGAAGCCAGCTTGCGCTGGCGCCCCACCACAGAACTGGAAGCCGGCCTGTCGCTAGGTCTATTGCGCGCCGAATTGGCAGGCGTGGTTCGCGATGGCACTGCGTTACCCACGCGCGACGCTCCGCACGCACCGCGTTGGCAGTTCGCTACGCACGTGGCTTGGCAGAACTCGGCAGGCTTCCATGCGCGCCTCGACTTCACGGGCATGGATGCGTTCTATTTCGGCAACGTCCCAGAGGGTTACCGTTCGCGCGCTTATTCGCTGCTCGGGCTGCAAGCGGGCTGGCGCAACGAAAAGCTGGAAGCGGGAGTTTATGTACGCAACGCGCTGAATCGACAATACGCAGTACGCGGCTTCTCCTTCGGTAACGAACCCCCCGACTTCGCGGAGAAGTTGTACACGCAGCTGGGCGACCCGCGCGAAGGCGGCATAACGCTGCGCTGGCGCTTCTGAGATGCCCGGTAATTGGCAGACTTGGCTTGAGGTCTTCGCCGTGGCGGCAGGGCTGTGCTATGTGGTCTTGGCCATTCGCGGGCGGCGCAGTTGCTGGATCGCCGGCTTGTTGTCCACGCTGGCTTACGGCGTGCTGTGCCAGGTGTCCGGGCTGTGGCTGCAGGGGGCATTGCAGGTCGTGTACGCAGTGCTCGCCATCTTGGGCTGGTGGCAGTGGCGGCGTGCGCCCGCCACCTTCAGCAGCAAACCAATGCGCGCTGCTGAGACCCACGGAGCGCTCCACCAAGCTTCGTCTACCGAACTGGCGGTGCATCGCTTGGGAGGGCGCAACACCCTGGCCGCGCTGGCCTTCACCGGACTCCTCACGCTGGTGGGCTACGAATTGCTGGTAGCCAGTGGCTCGGCACAGCCATGGCTCGAAGCCGCCACCACTGCCGGCGGTCTTGTGGCCACTTGGCTGGCCACGCGCAAACTGCTCGACAACTGGAGTTGGTGGGTAGTCATCAACATAGCCACGGCCTGGCTTTACTGGCAGGCGGCTTTGCGCCCCACGGCGGGCCTTTACTTGGCCTATGCAGCATTGGCAGTGCTTGGCTGGCGCGAATGGCGCAAGCAATTGGCATGAGCCCCAAGCATCCGCGCCTTGAGGAGTTCCGCGGATGGCTTGCCGGCAACGACTTGCCGCCTGCTTTGGCGGCAGCGCGCCTGCTGCGCTGGCGCTGGCTGGCAGGCAGTGCCGTGAACCTGCGGGTGCGGGTGAGCGGAGTTACAGCGGAAGGCGAACAGCACTGGTTCGTCCGTTTCGCTGGCCGCGATAGTACTGCGCTTGGGGCGCATCTGACCGCGGAGGCCACGGCTCATCGTGCCGCCGCCGCCGCAGGGCTGGCACCCACACTGGTGCATGTCGATGAAGTCATGGGCATCTTGGTTAGCGACTGGTGGCCGGGCCGACCCTGGCGCTGGCGACAAGCCAGACGGGGTATCGAAGCATTTTCGAAGCTCGTCGCGCGCTTGCATGCGATACCAGTACCGCTTGGGTTGCCCGCACTGCATCCAGCCACCGCT
>CALPVO020000330.1 GCA_943327025.2 Janthinobacterium lividum | reverse complement strand
TATTGATTCTGCGCTGTAGAGCTAAACTCCTCGGTGACGCGCATGCCGACATTGCTTGGCTTAGCATCAGGGTGCTGAAGCGGAAAGTGTCTGCCCCCTGATAAAACCCAGTAGGGCGACGATTCAGCCTCCGCCTAGACGCCGCACCATCTCCAGTACCACTGCATGTTGCAATGCACGCAGGCAGCGCATTTCGCCACCGAGAGTAGGGGCGAGCGCGGGGCGCGCGGCCACCAGCGTCATGTTTTCCGCAGCCGTTCGCGCTACCAAGTTCGCCGTAAGCGTGGGCAGCTGACGGCACAATTGTTCGAGAACGCGGGTGGCAGTGGTGCGTGAAAGGCCGAGTGCGCACCCGGCGTCCACCACCGCCGTGCGGCTCAGTTCGCCGAAGCGCCGCGCCAGGGGCAGCGGCCATGCCAGTGGTGTGGTGCCTGGCCAGCCTTGTTGCCCGAACACCGGGGATTCATAAACGCCCACGGCGAGCAGGTCGTAGAACGGTGCCAGCTGAATTCCCTCGGCGCTGACCAGAAACGACAGGTTTTTTAGATGGGCGTCGCTGTTACCTGTCAGCAGGTTGAAGACTACCCATTCGAACAAGCTTGTCCGCGCCACTGCGGAGCTGCGGCAGGCCATGGCGATACGGGCCAGCGTGGCGATGCTGCCTTCCGCGTACTTGAAGCTGCGGTCCAAACCCAGCAGTTGGCACGCGTCCACGGCATGAAGCCGCGTGCCGTCGGCGCGGTCAAAGCGCTCCACCAGATAGACGGGCTGTGGAACGTAACGTCGCGCCACCACGGGCACTGCCAAGCCCGCCGCTTTGGCCAGCGACATCACGAACCACTCGTTGACGGCGGAGTGGGGGTAGTCGGGGCTGGGGTGGTCCGGTTTCAGAAGATGCGTGGACGCCGCGGCTCCCAGTGGCTCGAGCAACTGGTCTTCCCGCAACACCACCGGCAGTTTGTGTTGGGCGCCGGCCAGCGACATGCGCTTGGCAGCGCCATAGGCCAGAGAAGTCCGGGGAAGGGCCCCGATGCGCGCCGAGAGTTCAGTGTCCGGAAGTGGACGGAAGCCCCCAACTGACGCCGGTATTTCCGGGGCCGGGAGCAAAGTGAGCGAGCCGGCGGATTCCGCGCCGTACCACGCGAGTAGCCCGAAAGAGTCCGCGGCAGGCAGTTTGGCCTCCGCAGCCAGCAGGTCACGTTGGGCTTCTTCGGGAAGCAGGTTGTCGAAGTACCACTGAACGGGGCGAAGAGTGGAGCCGTCGACGTGTTCGCCGGCGCGCAACGGCAGGGACGGCGCCAGGGCAAAAGCCCGCGGGTTTACCACCCACGTGGTGGCGTACTCGAATGCCCAAATACCAGCCGCCTCGCGCACCACCCCGACGGCATTTCCGTCAATCGAGGCATATAGAATGCGTTCGCTCACCGCGGCAGAGCCGTTGGAAGGTCCAGTTCGATGCGGACGCCCAGCTCCTGCAGCACCTGGAACAGCTTGCCCCACTGAACACTGGGGTTGCCAGCTTCCACTTTGCCCAGAAAGTTTTCACTTACACCGATGCTGCCCGCGGCATCGTCTTGGCGCAGCGCCTGCGCCTTGCGGACAGCACGCAAAATGGGCCCTAGGTCTTCCGCACGCAGCAGGGCTACTTTCATTTGAAAATCCTCACGAATGTAAGGATTTTCATCTTTGGACGCCTTGATGTCAAGAAATCCTCACAAACGTGTGGATTTATGGCGGTTCGCTTCCTAGCGGTCGAACTTCCAGCCGCGCAGCTTCTCAACCATCGTCTACCCCAGTTGCAGCAATGCCTTCAGCTTCGCCCGCACATGCGCCATCACTTCCGGGGGCACTGTGGACTTCAATCGCGCCTGTCGGGCGCGCCAGTCCAGCGACTTCACCTGGTCCGCAAGAACGGCCGCGGGGACGCCGTCGATTTCCACCTGTACCTCGAACGGGTAGCCCTTAACCGCGGTGGTGAGTGGGCAGCATACCGCCAGCCCGGCGCGTGCGTTGTAGCTGCCGGGGCTGATGACCAAGGCGGGCCGGTGCCCGGCCTGCTCGTGACCGGCTTGAGGGCTGAAGTGCAGCCACACCACGTCGCCTGCTTCCGGAACGTAGGGCGGCACTACCATTCCTCACGCCCCGCGGGAGTACCGGTATCGGTCTCACCGTGTGCTGTTTCGGGCGCCATGGCTTGCAGCAGGTCTTCCAAGCGATAGGCCACAGCAACGCGCGGCTCTATGACGATGCGGCCCGGGGACGAGGTGATTTTCACGGCTTGTTCCAGAGTAAAGCCGGCTTCGCGAAGGGCAGCCGCAGGCAGCCGGAGGGCTGCGCTGTTTCCCCATTTGCGGATGGTGGCGTCCATGAATGCGGCCTCGTGAAATGTGTCTACGTTGTAGATACTATATCCCCCGTGATGTTGGATTTCCAGACGGCTAGCGACACACCGAGTGAGCGCTTGCCGGGCTACGGGCGCCGGGGTTTGCTGAAAGCAAACAACGCGGTAATGTCCTGAACTTAACCACGCGGTAATGTCCTGAACAAACCCACGGCTTAGTGTCCCGAATATCTCCCCTCGCAAGGAGTTGTTATGTTCCCGACCCGTATTTCCTTGGTCTTCGCCACCTTGCTGCTGGGCGCTATAGCAAGCCCCGCCGCTGCCGAAAGCACCCAACTGCGGGCTATGCGCGAACAACTGGCGCAGCTTGAACAGCTGAACCAGCCGGCGCTGGCGCCCATGGTCAGTTCCATTCGCGAGCTCATAGCGACAATGGAAGCAGAGGAGCGGGAGGCGGCGAACCCGTCCCCCAGCGATTCCAGCGGCGATACCTCTACCATCACAGAGGACGGCTCGACGGGTGGCGAGCGTGGGTATTCGCCACCGCCCAAGCCGGCCGCGGTTCCGGTGCGGAAGTCCTATTTCACTGAAGCGGGCCGGCCGGCCATGGAGCGCTGCCCGAAAACCGGCGAGGCGGCCATCGACAACATTTGCCCCATAGCGATGATCCGTTACCAGAACTATCTGGCGGCGATGGGTTCGGGGGAGGCCTCCGCGCAGGAGCTGTATACGCTGCACGCGCAGACGGCACAGGTTTACTTGGCCGCGCTGGAAGACTTCGATATGGACCCTTCCTCGCCGGTGTTGGCTGAAACCGCGAAGGATGCCCCACGCCAGCGTCCTGCCACCAAGGACACCCGGGACCCGGGGGTCTTCGCCGAAGGTGGAGCCGTGGC
>CALPVO020000329.1 GCA_943327025.2 Janthinobacterium lividum | reverse complement strand
TTGAAGACCTTCGAGAACACCAACAAGGCCGCGCCCAAGGCCGGACCACCGGCCAAGGTACCCGCCGCTACAATCGGGCCGCCAAGGTTGCCAGTGACTTTCACCGTCTGGTCATAGTCACGATCACGCAGGCCCGTACGGCCCACGATACCAACCTCCGCTGCTGGACCCTTCAGCACCAAGTTCTTCGTGAACGCATCGCCGTCGCGCAATTCGAAATCGCCCGCCACCCGATCGAAGGCCAAGCCCTTGCCGGTCAGATCGGTGAAGTCGAGGGTAAGGCGCCGTTGGAGCGCACCCAAGCTCATCAAACCCAAAGCACGACCACCCGCACCCGGCTCCACGCCCAGCACTTGCCCGTCCTCTGCTTGCACACCAATACGGCCCCCTAGCCGTGCCAGAAACTGGGCGTCTGGACCACCCGGCCAATGCACGTCGATAGTCGCCATCCCGTGGCGGGCCGCAATCGCCGGCGCCAAAGCGAGCGCCGTCAGCGTTTTCGCCACGTCACTGCTTTCCACCCGCAGTTGCACTCGCGACTCCACATCGCGACGAGAGCCACGCTCCACCATCGACCAACTGCCCGAACCCAGCGCGTTGAAGGAAGGCGCCTTGACCTCGGCGCGCGCCAGACGCAGCCCATCGGGCGTGCGCAAGAGGTCCGCGGTGAGTTGACCCAATTGCCGATGCTCGAATTCGAAAGAACGTACCGCTACACGCATAGCGGGCAATTCGCGTGGGTCAACTTCGCTCGCCGCACTGGCACCACGAGCATCGTTAGCGACCAACCGGTCGAGGTCCAGCTGCAGGCGTCCTGCATGCAAATCGAACGGCACCAACACCCGACCGCTGATCGCCGGACCAGCCACATCCACTCGCCAACCTGCTTCGCTACCAGACAATTGGGCGCTGCTATCAGGGAAGTCGTAACCCATGAACAAGAGATGGTCTGCAGTGACATCCGCGCCACGCAGCAACTCCTCAATCCGCAGCGGATGCGCGCTGACCACGGGACTCTCCGGCAAGCGCAGTCGAATCCAACCGGAGGCATCGAGCGCCGGGGCGTGCCCTTCAATCCACAAGCGCGAGGCATCCTTCAACTTTGCTTCGCCGCCCCCTAGGCGCACTGTGCCGCGCGTGAAACGCCAAGCGGAACGATGAATCCATTCCATGGCGGCGCTGTCCGCGCCCCACTGCAGACGTGTAACCAACCGGGTACCCGCAGCAGGGGGCGACGCGCCAACTGACGCCGACAGCGGCGGCGCTTCGCTAATGGCGAGTTCAGCCCGCAGTGGGCGCGCTTCCGTCGCCGGCTTGTTGAGTGGAGCGGGCAAGTTCACCGCCGCACCGGCAAAGTCCGTCGTCGCGTGGAAGGCAGCGCGGCCCAGTCGGTCCGGCTTGCCATCCAACGGCACGCGCCCCAGAAAGCGCCAGTCAAAGGCGCCCGACAACGCTGCTTGCGGCAGGCGCAAGGCGCCGGCGACCTCCTCACCCTGCGCACGCCCTACCGCCTCGAGTTCGTTCACCAGGCCGAGTGGCCCAGCCTTGCTCGCCATGAACCGGACCGGACCACCGACCCACTGTGCGGTAATGCCCGCTGTCTCCAAGGCCGCATTGTGAACCCGCAGTTCACCCTGCACCTGCGTAGCCGCCTCATCGAGTCCAGCGAAACGAACCGTGGCGCCCTTCAGTCGAGCGCGAACGTCAATATCAGCCCGTTTCAAGTCTCGCAGTGGAAGATTCAAGCGAACTTCGTACTGGCCTATGCCCTGTCCACTGAGCCCGTTGAAAAGCGCACCCAGCGTTGGCGCGACCGGTGAAGACTGCACCAACCGCAAGGCTCGCCCCAGATCGCCTCGAGCACTTCCCGAAACACTCAGCAGACCTTCCCGAAGGTCTGGAATACCACCACCGCCATTAGTAATCATCAGACCACCAACGGTGCCGCTATGCAGCCGCGCCTCCACGCCTAGGCTACGCAGATCGACGTCGGCCACCAGATTCTCGAGATCGGCCCAACCCTTCGCATAGTGAAGCCGCGCACCGGCCGTCCGCACTCGCACGCGGACCTCGCCACCGCCGTAACGGAAAGGGAAGCACCTCATACGCCCGGCATAGTCGATAGTTCCCTCAGTGACCTCGCCACCAACGAAGGCGGCATCGAGCCAGGCCAGGGTTGCCGCCGGCATATGCGTAGCGGAAAGAAAGCGCGTGGTGGAACGCATGTCCACCGCATGCAAGTCAGCATGCAAGGCCAGCACTGGTGAAGAGCCGTCCTTCGGTAGCCACAGGCGCGCACGGGCCTCGCCGTGCCCATCATTACGGCGGACCGCGAAATCATCTGCCTGAATGCGCAGGCCATCCGCGTCATACCGCCAGCCCAAACGTCCTGCCGGCAGTGCAGCGCCTTCGGGGAGACGCAAGTGCTGCGGCATCAACAAATGGAACTGCGGCGAACGGAGCAGCAACTCGCCCGCAGCAGCAGTGCCGCGGAAGCGGCCATCCACGTCGACGATTCCCGGAGCACGGCCCACCGGGCCAATGCCGAATTGGCGAAGCTCAGCACTTCCCTCCGGCCGCCAATGATTGCCACGTCGCAAACGCAGGTCGAGCTTGCCTATCGCACCACGCGGCGACAGGTTCGCCAGACGTTCGCGCCAAGCTGCTTGCGGCAACAAGCCTGCCAAGGGCACCAGCGCGGCTGGGCGCAGTTCGGGGCTCTCTAAATGGACTTCGGCAAGGCCAGTAGTATCGGTCGTCCAACCCAACCGGAGCCGACCACCACGCCATTGCAAGCCTCCCGTGACCACATCGATATCGCGAAGCGAAAGCTGCGTAGTGCCGCCCCGCCGCTGCAACTTTCCAGCCATCGCCAAGCGCCCGTACTGCACCCACGAAGGCTGACGGTCGATACCGAGCTTCGCCAGGCTGGCTTGGTACGCGGTGGTCATGACTGGCACGTTCAATACCGCCCTGGCGTCCGGTGGTCCCCAACCACAGGACTCCGCTGGCACGGGCGCATTCGCCGCGACAAAAGCCGCCGGCGTAGCGGGCACCGGTGACGGCACCACCAGACCCAGCGACTCGAAGTGCCACTCGACGTTTTCGGACACTTGGCCATGGCCCGAGGCATCCAGCGAGAGCGTCACGACACCCGCGCGAGGCAATGGCTGCTCCCCGGACAAGGCAGGCAACCATTCGCGCCAACCGGCGACCTGCAGCCCCCCAGCGCGCAACTG
>CALPVO020000328.1 GCA_943327025.2 Janthinobacterium lividum | reverse complement strand
GTGAAGTAGTTCATCACCATCTCGGGCAAGCCAACGAAGTACTTCGCGCGCAGCGTGTCGTTTTGTGTGGCCACGCCGGTGGCGCAGTTGTTCAGATGACAAATGCGCAGATACTTGCAGCCCAACGCCACCATGGGCGCCGTGCCGAAGCCGAAGCTCTCAGCGCCGATGATGGCCGCCTTGATGACATCGAGACCGGTCTTGAGCCCACCGTCCGCCTGCAGGCGTACCCGGTGACGCATGTCGTTCAAGCGCAGCGTTTGGTGTGCTTCGGCCAGGCCCAATTCGAACGGCGTGCCGGCATATTTGATGGACGAGAGCGGGCTGGCACCCGTACCGCCATCGTGGCCGGAAATGGTGATGAGGTCGGCGTAGGCCTTCGCCACGCCGGCCGCTACCGTGCCCACGCCGGGCTCTGCTACCAGCTTCACTGATACCAGCGCCTGCGGATTCACCTGCTTCAAGTCGAAGATGAGCTGTGCCAAGTCTTCGATGGAGTAGATGTCGTGGTGCGGCGGCGGCGAGATAAGACCCACGCCCGGGCGCGCATAGCGCAGCGTGGCGATCATCTCGTTCACCTTGTGGCCAGGCAACTGGCCGCCCTCGCCGGGCTTGGCGCCCTGCGCCACCTTGATCTGCAGCACTTCGGCGCTAACCAAATATTCCGGCGTGACGCCGAAACGACCCGAGGCCACCTGCTTGATCTTGCTGTTGCGCTCGGTGCCATAGCGGGCTACGGCCTCACCACCCTCGCCGCTGTTTGAACGCGCCCCGAGGCGGTTCATGGCAATGGCCAGCGCTTCATGCGCTTCCGGCGAGAGCGCACCCAGCGACATACCCGCGCTATCGAAACGCTTCAGGATGGACGACACCGACTCGACTTCCTCGAGCGGCACAGGAGTACAGGTCGTGCTGAGCTTGAACAGGTCGCGCAGGGTGCTCACGGGACGGTCATTCACGAGGCGCGCGAAGTCTTCCCAACGCGAGTAGTCGGCCGTGAGCACTGCTGCTTGCAGCGTAGCAACCACATCGGGGTTGTACATGTGGTATTCGCCACCATGCACATACTTGTGTAAACCGCCCTGGTCGAGCATCGAGCGCGGGTTCCACGCACGTGCAGCCAATTGCTTCTGGTCCGACTCTAGGTCGCTGAAATCCGCGCCCTTCAGGCGGCTAACCGTGCCCTTGAAGCACAGGTCCACCACTTCGGGGGCGAGCCCCACGATTTCGAACAACTGCGCCGAGCGATAGCTGCCGATGGTGGAGATGCCCATCTTGGACATCACCTTGTAGAGGCCCTTCTTCAAGCCACGACGATAGCTACGCCCGAGCTCTTGACGAGTCTCAGCGTCCATCTTCACCTTGCCCTTCTTGAGCAGGTCGAAGAGGGTCTGGTAGGCCATATACGGATAAACCGCCGTGGCGCCGTAGCCGATGAGGCAGGCGAAGTGGTGCGCATCGCGAGCAGTGCCGGTTTCCACCAGCAAGTTGCACTTGCAGCGCAGGCCGCTCTCTACCAAGCGGTGATGCACTGCGCCAGTGGCAAGCAGGGCATGTACCGGCATCTTGTCGCGCACCAAATAGCGGTCCGACAACAAGATGACACCGACGCCGCGACGAACCGCCGCCTCGGCCTGATCACATAAGCGCAGGAGCGCCTGCTGAAGGGGCTCACTCTCCGCGTGCTGAAGATCAAGGAATTCGTGCGTTACAGCTTGGTCTTTCAGACCCGGGCTGGCGCCATCCTTCAGCCCAAGAATTTGCCGGAGCTTGCGCTGCGACAAGATGGGCGAATTCAGCACCACTTGCTTGGCATGCTGCTGCGACGGCACGAACACGTTGCACTCGGGGCCGATTTGCGTAGAGAGCGACATGACGATGCTCTCGCGCAGCGGGTCGATGGGCGGGTTCGTCACCTGCGCAAACTGCTGGCGGAAGTAGTCGTACAGCGCACGCACCTTATGCGACAGCACCGGCATGGGCGTGTCGTCGCCCATGGAGCCCACGGCCTCACTTTCGTCTTCAGCAAGCACGCGAATGATTTCGTCGCGTTCTTCGGCCGTGATGTTGAACATCTTCTGATAAAGCGCGAGCGTTTCGCGGTCGAACGGCTCCGCCGCCAAACGCGGGTCGATGAGGTCGCTCTCGAGATAGCGCACGCCCTTCTTCAACCACGTCTTGTAGGGGTGACGGGACTTCAGCAGGTCATCGACCCGCGTGTTGTCCATCAATTCGCCGGTCTGCAAATCCAGCACCAGCATCTCACCTGGCCCGAGCTTGCCTTTGCGCACCACATCTTCGGGCCGGAAATCCCACACGCCCATTTCGGAAGCGATGGTGAGGTGACGGTTCTTGGTGATAACCCAACGCGCAGGACGCAGACCGTTGCGGTCGAGCGTGCAAGCGGCATAGCGACCGTCGGTGGTGACCACGCCAGCCGGGCCATCCCATGGCTCCATGTGCGGCGCGTGGAATTCATAGAACGCGCGGAGGTCCGGGTCGAGCGTGTCCACGCTCTGCCAGGCCGGCGGAATGAGCAGCCGCAGCGCGTGCATCACGTCGAGGCCGCCCATGAGCAGCACTTCGAGCATGTTGTCGAGGCTCTGGCTGTCGCTGCCCGTCATGGACACCAATGGCAGCACGTCCGAGAGGTTCGGCAGCACCGGTGAACGCAGAATAGGCCCGCGGGCCACGGCCCAACTGCGGTTGCCGGAGATGGTGTTGATTTCGCCGTTGTGCGCGAGCAAGCGGAACGGGTGCGCCAGACGCCACTGCGGCAAGGTGTTGGTGGAGAAGCGCTGGTGGAACACTGCCACCGAGGTTTCCATGCGCGGGTCGCGGAGGTCCGGGAAGAACTCCGGGAGATGCGCCGGCATGACCATGCCCTTGTAGACCAGCGTGCTGGCCGACAGCGAAGGCAAGTAGAACACCGGGTCCTTCTGCTCCAACTGCTTTTCGGCGCGACGGCGTGCCATGAACAGCTTGCGGTTGAAGGCGGCCTCGTCGATGTCCTCGAGGCAGTTCACGAACACCATCTCGATGCCCGGGAGCGTGCGCATGGCTTCGGCACCGCAGGCGTGCGGGTCCGTGGGAACCACCCGCCAGCCAGCTACCTGCAGACCTTCGCGGACCAGCTGCGCGTCGAGCACCTGCCGCGCACGGGCGGCACTGTCTTCTAGACGGCTGAGGAACACGAGACCGGCGGCGAAACGCTCAACCAGAGGGATACCAGCTTCCGCC
>CALPVO020000327.1 GCA_943327025.2 Janthinobacterium lividum | reverse complement strand
TGATTATTTTGGGAGAGGCGGCCACCAAAGTGATGGACGCCCACGCTGAATTTACCCAAGCGCACTCGGAGATTCCGTGGCGAAGCATGCGCGGTATGCGTAATCGAATTGCTCATGGCTATTTCGATGTCAATCTAGACGTTGTCTGGGAGACAGTGCAAACCGCATTGCCGGAATTGCTCTCGAAATTTCATGAGGTACGCCAGGACGCTGGCCAATCGAGTTGAACTAGCGCAGCAGTTCCGCGCTTTGCACATGGCCGTCAGTCACTTGCCAAGTAACGGCTAGCGGGGTTGGCCATTCGTGTTGGCCATCGGTAGTCGGGCAGTCAGGAGCCGCATCGGTTGCGGTCCAGAGGGTCTGCAGGCGCTCGCAGAATTCCTGCGCTGGCATTCCGGCTGCTTCATTCAGTAATGCGCCAAGCTGCATTTTTGCCAGTGCACCGTCCGCGATGATACCCATGGGTGCTATGCGTGCCATGTTAGGTGCTGGCAAATCTATCATCGCTACCATCGGCGGAGCTGGCACGGGTGGTGGTGCACTCAGGGGGGGAGGTGGTGGCGGTAACCTCCTCAGTTCATCGACTCCTGATGATGGATCTTGGTCCGTAGCGATGTCGCTGCCCGCTTCATGGGCTAGCTCCTTATACATTGCGACGCCGTCTTCGCTGCGCGGTGATAACAATTCCTGCTGGCTACCCTGCTGGCTTAGAAACAACGCCATGGCCAATACCACTGTGGCGGCGGTAGCCAGCGGCACTTGGTAACGCCAGCGCCGTTGTGAACGGGCGCGCTGTGCGCGTGAGGCTGCCAGTTCCGTGTTCACGGCTGCCAGCACTTTGGCATCCAGCCTTGTCGAAGGCTCTTCCGCCGGCAGTTGGCGGTACAGGTGGCCTAGGGCTTCGCTATCGCTCATCGCTGGCCCTCCAGGCATTGGCGCAGTTTGTTCACGGCGTAGCGCAGGCGGCTCTTTGCCGCTTCCACGGCCACGCCAATCACTTGGGCAAGTTGCGCCAGGTCCAGTCCGCTTTCTTCGCGCAGTAGAAACGCTTCGCGCTGCGGTGGTGGCAGTGCTGCCAAGCAGTGTTGCCAAGCGGCTTGCAAGGCTGCCTGTTCCCAAGCCGCTTCAGCACGCACAGCCGGGGAACGGTCTTCCAGTTCGGCTTCAGCCACTTCCGCCAGTTCCAGAAAGCCGCGATGACGACGCTGGCGGCGGTAGTGGTCCAGCAAACGCGAATGGGCAATGCGGTAGAGGAAGGTCTTCAGCGTGGCGCGAGGTTCCCAGCGTTCACGTTGGCGGGCGAGGGTGACCCACACGTCCTGATAAAGCTCTTCCCCATCCGCCGCATTGCCGCACTGGCGCACCAGAAAGCGGTAAAGCGTGGCGCGGTAACGCGCGTACAGTTGCTCGAACGCACGCGCGTCGCCACCTTGGAAGGCCAGCATCAAGGCTTCGTCGGTGGCATCGCTATTCATCACCGCAATCTATCACTCTGCGCCATCAGCGGTGGAAGGGCGTGCGCCAAGGCCTTCCGCTACTTGCACCAAGCGCACGAATTCCGCGCGCCAGCCGCCTGCATCGGTACCTAGTGCGCCACGGGCCAAAGTGGCGGTATCGCCGTAGGACCACTTCGCCTGGTAACGCCCCCCACGCAGCAGTTCACCGAAGCTCGCCACGGCGGCGGCAAAACGCAGGTCCGTGCTGCCAGCCGTAATCTTTTCTGGGGCCACGATGGGCTGACTGAATTCGAGTGCGGTAGATGGCGCGGTCTTGCTGTTCGCGGATTGGTGCTCACCGGACTGCGCAGCATTACGGTCGCTGGTCTGCAGGGGCAGATAACGCACTCGTACCTCGCCCAGTTCGTTAGCCAGCGCTGTCGCAGGCGCTGCTGCAGCAGTGGCTGACGCCGCCGTTGCTGCGCCATAACGCCGTTCACCATGCAATGTGGCAGCACCCACCGGCGTCACTTCATACAAGGCCGTCACCGTGTGACCAGCGCCCACTTCGCCCGCATCGACACGGTCGTTGCGGAAGTCTTCTTCGCGCAGCAGGCGGTTTTCATAGCCCAGCAAGCGGTATTCCGCGACGCGTGCGGGGTTGAACTCCACTTGCACCTTCACGTCTTTCGCCACGGTATGCAGTGTGGCACCCATTTCCGTCACTAGCACCTTGCGTGCTTCGTCTACGGAATCGATATAGCTGTAGTTGCCATTGCCCTGGTCCGCCAGTTGTTCCATCAGTGCGTCGTTCAAATTGCCGGCGCCGAAGGCCAGCATCGACAACGACACGCCGCTGTCGCGCTCGCGGCGGATGCGCTCTTCCAGCGCGCTATTGCTCGTTACACCGACATTGAAGTCGCCGTCGGTGGCCATGAGGATGCGATTGATGCCACCGGCGATGAAACCCGCACGCGCTTGTTCGTAGGCCAGCTGCAAGGCTGCACCGCCGTTGGTGGAGCCTTCCGCGTTCAGGCGCCCGATGGCAGCGAGAATCTTGGCTTGCTGGTTGCCGGGCGTGGCCGGCAGTTCTACAGCCGTACGGCCTGCGTAAACCACCAGCGAGACGCGGTCGACGGAGCGCAGCTGTTTCACGAGCATGCGCAGCGAAGCCTGCACCAGCGGCAGTTTGTTTGGTTCGTCCATGGAACCAGAGACGTCGACGAGAAACACAAGATTGGCCGGAGGCAGTGCAGTTTGCGCGGCGCCTGGTTCCTGGGCCTTCACGCCAATGCGCACCAACAGGTGCTCCGGGTTCCACGGCGCGCGCGCCACTTCTGTGCCAACACCGAAGGGATGCGGCCCGCTGGCGGCGGGGTAGTCGTAGGGGAAGTAGTTCACCAGTTCTTCCACGCGCACGGCATCTTCCGGCGGTAGTTCGCCGCTGCGCAGGAAGCGGCGCAGGTTCGCGTAGCTGGCGGTGTCGACATCGAGGCTGAAGGTAGAGACGGGTTCGCGTGCGGCCACGTGTACCGGGTTCTGCTCGAAGTGCCCGTAGCGTTCAGTGTTCGCGGGCGCGAAGGCGGGAGAGGCCATGAAAGCCAGAGGGCTCGCGATGTTGGCGAGCATGGCAGGAGCGGCGATGTGCTTCTCCATCAACGCCACCGGCGCCTGGATCGGAGGCGGCGGGGGTGGCGCATCGGCTAGCACGCTGCTGGCTGCGTTTGGCGGGGATGCACGGTTGCCTGCAGCAGTGCTTGCTTCGCGCGGGGGCACGCCACAAGCCGCGAGCAGGGCGGTGGCGGCGA
>CALPVO020000326.1 GCA_943327025.2 Janthinobacterium lividum | reverse complement strand
GGATGCGCTGGTAGCGCCCACCAACGCGCCTGCTTGGAAAACCGACGCAGTCCTTAGCGACCATACCCGTGTCTCCAGCAGCCAGCCAGCGGCCGTCGCCGGCTGGCCTTCGCTGACGCTACCCATGGCTTTCAGCGATGGCTTGCCGCTAGGTTTATCGTTCATTGGTCAGCCGTGGAGTGAAGCTGGCCTACTGCAGTTGGCCTATGCCTTCGAACAGGCCACCCACGCGGCGCAAGCGCCGCAATTCCTACCCACCACGGCGCGCGACGCCGCTTTGTACGGAGCACATTAAGCCCATGCGTATAGCCAAGCCGTTATTGCTGGTCACCACACCCCTCGGGGTCCTCTTCGGCTTGCTAGAAGCCTGGCGTTTCCACTGGTGGCTTGCTGTGCTGATGGCAGTACTCATCGGCGTCATCGGCGGATTCGTCTGGCTGACCGTCAGCCGAATCCGTCGCGAACGGGGTGCTGCTCAGGCACCGTCCGCCATCGCCTCCAACGCTTCCCAGCGCTCGTAGGCCTTCGGAAGCTCCGCAGCCAACGCCTGCAAACGCGCCAGCACAGGCGCACTTTCCTCGCGTGGCAGTGAATAGAAGGCCGGATCCTGCAAGCGCGCTTGCAGTGCCGCTTGCTCTTCTTCCAGCGCCGCTATGCGCGCCGGCGCTTGCTCGAGATCGCGCTGGTCCTTGTAGGACAGCTTGCGCTTGCGAGTAGGCGTGGCGACGGCAGTAGGCACGGGCGCCGCGTTCGCTGGCACAGGCGTCACTGGCGCTGCAGCCGAGGCTGCCGCGCCCGCCACCTCGACTGCAACCGCACCACGGGTGCTGTCGCGCCACCGCGCCGCCACGGCTGGCCGTTGGCGCAACCAGTCACTGAAGCCCCCTACATATTCACGCACCTGACCGTCACCCTCAAACGCGAGAACGCTGGTGGCTACCTTGTCGACAAACTCCCGGTCGTGGCTTACCAGCAGCAAGGTGCCGTTGAATTCGGCAATCCGCTCTTCGAGCAACTCCAGGGTTTCCACATCGAGGTCGTTGGTGGGTTCGTCCATGACCAACAGATTGGCCGGCTGCGCAAACAAACGCGCTAGCAACAAACGGTTACGCTCACCACCCGACAGCATCGATACCGGTGAATTCAAACGCTCGGGCGGAAAGAGAAAATCCTGCAGCCAACCGGAAACATGACGACGCTGCCCGTTGATGATGACGCTATCGCCACCGCCCGTGACGTTCTCCATGACCGTGGCCGCCGGGTCCAACTGCGCGCGCTGCTGGTCGAAATAAGCCACTTCCAGTTTGGTCCCCTGCCGGACACTGCCGGATTGCGGCTCCAACTGCCCCAGCAGCAAACGCAAGAGCGTGGTCTTGCCCACACCATTGGGGCCCAGCAAGGCCAAGCGGTCGCCGCGCATGACGCGCAAGCTCAACCCGCGCACCAATGGCACCTCACCGTAGCCATGCGTCAGGTTTTCAGATTCGAACACGAGCTTGCCCGAGGTCTGCGCTTCCTGAACCTGCAAATTGGCAGTACCCACACGATTGCGCCGTTGGCGATGTTCTTCGCGCAGTGCATAAAGCGCGCGAACGCGGCCTTCGTTACGGGTACGCCGCGCCTCAATACCCTTGCGAATCCACACCTCTTCCTGGGCGAGACGCTTGTCGAAGAGCGCGTTTTGGTCCGCTTCCACGCGCAAAGCCTCGGCCTTGCGAATCAAGTATTCGTCGTACGTGCCGGGCCAGCCCGTCAGACGACCACGATCGAGTTCGACGATGCGCGTGGCAACACGACGGATGAAGGCACGGTCATGGCTGACAAACAGTACTGCACCACGATAGGACTGCAAAAACTTCTCGAGCCACAGGATGGCTTCGACATCCAGATGATTGGTGGGCTCGTCCAGCAGCAATACCTGCGGGTCCGCTGCCAACGCGCGCGCCAGCAAGGCACGCCTACGCCAACCGCCAGAGAGGTCCGCCAGCGGCACTTCGCCGTCCAACTCGAGGCGCTCCAGCACTTCAGCAATGCGCATCTCTATTTGCCAGTCTTCGAGCGCGCCCGGGTCCGCAGCATCCAGCCCTTCGCGAACCACCTCCGCCACGGGCCGCGTATCTTCCGTCAGCGCGTCTTGCTGCAACATAGCCACGCGACTGCCGGGCGAACGCCAAGCTTGCCCACTATCCAGCGGCTGTTCACCGGCGAACACGCGCAGCAACGAGCTTTTTCCTTCACCATTTCGGCCCAGCAAGCACACCCGTTCCCCGGCCGCCACCTCCAGCATGGCGTGGTCGAGTAGCGGGCGCAGGCCAAAGGCCAGACAGGCGTCATTAAGTCGCAGCAGAGTCATGCTTGGGTCCAGAGATGAAGTATTTGCGCAGCCTCACGCCAGGTGCGGGAATGACAGCGGCGGGTACGCGCGGAGCGGTAAACTACGGGGTGTGCGGGTCTGCCGCAAGCCAAGGAACAGGAAAACATGAAAGTAGCACTCGATACGGGCGAAGCCAGAGTGATTGGCGTGCTGCTGGAAAAAGAAACCACCACCCCTGACCAGTATCCCCTATCGGTGAACTCGTTAACGGCCGGTTGTAACCAGAAGACCAACCGGGAGCCTGTTCTGAACCTTGCCGAGGCCGAAGTGCAGGCCGTGATAGACCAGTTGGTGAAGCAGCGTTTGGTTCTCGAACGTAGCGGCTTCGGCAGCCGCGTTCCGAAGTACAAGCAGCTGTTCTGCAATACCGAGTTCGGTTCGCTGCAGTTCACGGCGGCCGAACGGGCCATCGTCTGCGAACTGCTGCTGCGGGGCCCGCAAACGCCCGGCGAACTACGTGCCCATGGTCATCGACTGCACCCTTTCGCCGGGCTGGAAGATGTTCAAGACGCCCTCGACAGTTTGGCGATGCGCGAGGAAAGACCACTGGTAGTACGCCTACCCCGCGCACCGGGCGCCCGCGAGGCCCGCTGGGCACACCTACTCGGCGACGACGCGGAAAGCGTGGCCGCCGCAGCCGCCAATGGCGAGCCGATGCCCGCTGCCGTACCAGGTAGTGCAGCTACCTCGCGCGGTGCGGACGCCGTAGCCCAAACCACTGCCTTGGTGGACCGACTGGCCGAACTGGAAGCTCGACTGGATTCTCGTTTGGCCAGCCGGGAAGCGCGCCTTGCAGCGCTGGAAGTCACTTCAAGCGAAACGACGGGTCTTGGCTGACACGCCGCACCTGCGTCCCCCGCGGATGTTGGTACCACCCCG
>CALPVO020000325.1 GCA_943327025.2 Janthinobacterium lividum | reverse complement strand
GGCGCGGATCGGTGGCCGCCAGCCCTGCCCGCTCACTGGCGCCCACTTTCAGTACGTCCGCCCCGCGCGCGATGACGGCGCTCGCCACCTCGCGCACATTGTCCACGCCTTGTAGCGGCTGCGCGTAGTACCGGCCGAACTGCGGAAAGCTGAGGATGAACGGCTCGCCAAGCACTGGGCGAATATGACCCGCTGACGTCAGCAGCTCCGGCCCCGGAACATCGCGCTGACGGATGAGGTCGCGAGTGGCAACGCCCTTCAGATAGACATCACCCAGCACGCGGGCGGTGGTAACACCAGAAAGCAGGGCGCGTTTTGCGGAGGCCGGATCGCCAATATGGGCATGCGCGTCTACATACCCGGGCAACAGATACGCGCCTTGCAGGTCGACGGTGGTGGGCTGGACGGACGCACTTTGGCTAGCGACAGCCTTTCGCGCCACACCTGCAGCCCGCGAAATACTGGCGATACGCCCCTCCACCACACGGACGTCCACCAACGGCACCTCCGCACCGCCGCGGCCATCGATGAGATGGGCATTGACCAGCCACAGGTCTGCGGCAAAAGCCGACAATGGCAGCAGCGACAGCGCCGCAATGGCCACTAATTTTCCTGAATGACGCATCGCTGTTTCCTCCCAGTCTTAACCATTCTGCCTTGCTGAAAGGTTATCCTGAGCCAACGTGGGCGGTTAGGGTTTTTCGGCAAGATGGGCTACGCACACTCAGTGGCAGGGACGAATTGGCGCTTCGCGTCGCTGCGGGAGATGCTGGCCAAGGCTTCCCCCCTGCGCTCGGGCGATCTGCTCGCCGGGGTCGCGGCCGGCTCCGCCGCGGAACGGGTGGCCGCACAATGCGCACTCGCGGAAGTTCCGTTGCGCCAGTTCCTGAGCGAGGCGGTAGTGCCTTATGAACAGGATGACGTCACCCGCCTTACCCTTGACACGCACAATGCAGCAGCGTTCGCGCCCGTGGCGCACCTCACTGTGGGTGATTTTCGGAATTGGCTGCTCGGGCCCACGGCAGACACCGCAGCTCTCACGTCTCTAGCTCCCGGTCTCCTGCCCGAAATGGTAGCTGCCGTCAGTAAACTCATGCGGGCCCAGGATCTGATTTTGGTAGCCCGCAAGTGCAGTGTGGTGACGCGCTTCCGCAACACCATCGGTCTGCCAGGGCATCTGGCAGTACGGCTACAGCCCAACCACCCTACCGACGACTTGCGCGGTATCGCTGCGGCCACGCTCGATGGGTTGTTGCTCGGCTCGGGCGACGCAGTCATCGGCATCAATCCGGCCGGCGACGACCTGCAAACTTTCATTGGCTTGTGGCAGATGCTGGACGAACTGATCCAGCGCTATGGAATTCCCACGCAGTCCTGCGTTTTAACCCACGTCACCCAGCAGTTGCGCGGCATCGAGGCCGGCGCCCCGGTAGATTTGGTTTTCCAATCCATTGGCGGTACCGAAGCGACCAATGCCAGCTTCGGGGTAACACTCGCGGTACTGCAAGAAGCACGTGAAGCAGCGCTGTCGCTGGCGCGTGGCACCGTGGGTGACCACGTCATGTACTTCGAAACGGGACAAGGTAGCGCGCTTTCCGCCAACGCCCACCACGGCGTGGACCAGCAAACCATCGAAGCGCGTGCCTACGGAGTTGCACGCCACTTCCAGCCCTTCCTCGTGAACAGCGTGGTGGGGTTCATCGGGCCGGAATACCTTTACGACGGCAAGCAGATTATCCGCGCTGGGCTCGAAGACCATTTTTGCGGCAAGTTGCTGGGCGTGCCCCACGGCGTGGATATCTGCCACACCACCCACGCCGAAGCGGACTTCGACGATATGGATACACTCCTGACGCTCTTGGGCACGGCAGGGGTCAATTTCATCATGGGCATTCCCGGCGCAGACGACGTGATGCTGAACTACCAGAGCACTTCGTTCCATGACGCGCTGTATTTGCGGGAACTGCTCGGGTTGAAACGTGCCCCGGAGTTCGCGCAATGGCTGGAAGGCGTCCAGTTGGCTGGCCGCGATGGCAGGCTACTCGCCGCCACGGCCGAACACCCATTGCTGTCGATGCTGACCCCGCGGAGTCGCTCATGAGCGAGCTCGTCCGCAGCTTGCGCGCCTTCACCGCAGCCCGTATCGGCTTGCAGGCGGCAGGGCAGTCCTTGGCCACGCGTGAAGTGTTGCAACTGGCGCAAGACCACGCGCTGGCCCGCGACGCCGTGCACGCCACCTTCGACACCACGCTGCTGCGAACCCAACTGGCGAGCATGGGTCACCCGGTACATGAGGCCCGCAGCCGCGCCCCAGACCGCGCCACCTACCTGCGTCGGCCGGACTTCGGGCGCCAACTACTCCCAGAACATGCCGCCGAACTCGCCGCAAGCCAACCCACAAACTCCCCTCCACCCCCGGTGGTGGTAGTGGTTGCCGATGGTTTGTCGGCGGCCGCTCCAAGCGTCCACGCTCTGCCGTTACTGAATGAACTCGTCGCCCTGTCGTCTGCGCGTTGGTCCAACGTTCCGGTGGTGCTCGCGCAGCAGGCGCGTGTCGCTCTGGGCGATGCCATCGGCGCGGCACTGCAGGCGCAACTGGTTCTCGTGCTGATTGGTGAACGTCCCGGCATGAGTGCGCACTACAGCCTCGGCGCCTACCTCACCTATGCGCCCCAACCCGGCCGGACCGACGCGGAACGCAATTGCGTCTCGAATATCCGCCCGCAAGGGCTCGGTTACGCGCAAGCGGCCCACCAACTGCATTGGCTCGTGGAGCAAGCACTGGCCAGGGGCATGACCGGCATAGAACTCAAGGACGAGAGTGGCCCCGCACCCTTGCACATCGGCGCGCCTCCCGCCAACATCGGGGCATGAGCCTAACCCGTCGCGACCTCCTTACCTCCGCCGCCCTGCTGCTCGCCAGCCCATGCGGTGCCTTTGCTGCCAACGAAGCCCGCCCCGGCGGTGCCAGCGCAGCGCCCACGGCAGACCACCCCTATCTGCTGCACTGGAACGAAAACCCTTACGGGCCACCACCTGCGGCACGCGAAGCCATCGCGGGCACCATCCAGCAGACTTGCCGCTACCTGACCCCGGACGATGAAGGTGCGCTGATTGCCCTGCTGGCGGGCCGGGAAGGGGTTACACCCCAGCAAATTGTCACGGGTACGGGTTCCGGAGAACTCCTCCGCGCCTTGGGCCTGTTGGTCGGGCGTCAGAGCGGCGAAATTGTCACCGCAGACCCGACCTACGATGAACTGGTGGAGTATGG
>CALPVO020000324.1 GCA_943327025.2 Janthinobacterium lividum | reverse complement strand
TGCCGAACACCATTTCGCCGTGGTTGAACAGCGCACCGAAAGGCAGGCCCAGCAGCGCCAGGCTGAAGGCGAGGCCGACGACGGTAAAGGTGAAGTAGAAGATACCCAGCGGCAGTTGTACGCCCATGTAGATGAGCGTGGTCCAGGTGCGCCAGTCTCCGAGCATTTCCTTGATGCGCTCCCACCAGGTGCCTGGCGTGCGCGTCAGCGGGCGGCGCGGCATGCGAACGCCGAGTAAGCCTTCCACCAGTCGCCCTTCCGCCAGCGACAGAACGCGCGTGAAGCCGATAAACAAAAGGAAGAACGGTACGCCGATGATGAGGATGGCCAAGGCTAGCGAGACGGACAGCCCGGCCACCGCCACCGTGAAGTAGAAGATGCCGGTGAACATGGCGAGCAGCAGGTAGAACAGCGCGCCCCAAGTGCGCGAGTCGCTGTAGACGCTGAAGAAGCGCCCCAGCGCCGTTTGCTTTGGTACTGGCGGTGGTAGGCGCAGCGCGGCGGTCACCTTCGCTTCGGTGGTGCGGTAAGCGGCAGCCACTTCTTCGGGCGCGCCGTAGGTGCTGGCGATGCGCTCGAGCACGTCGGCCTCGGACTGCGGCGGCGTCAGCGTGCGCGCAGCGGCCAGTTCGGCGCGGAGGTATTCCTCGGCGTCGTAGAGCGCGTCTTGTACCAGCGCGTTGTCTTCACCGGCCAGCGCTTCGCGTAGCTGGCGCAGGTAGTGTTCGATGGAGCGGGGAGCGGTTTGTGCGGTCATGGCGAACTTCCTTGGAGGGTCGCAGGAGTTAAACGGGGGTGGTTTCGGTGGTCGCTGCGCTGTCGCCGTTCGGTGCCGCTTTTGCGGCACCCCCGGCGAAGCGGTCGACGAAATCGCGGGTGTCGCGCCAAATGCCGCCCCAACGGGCGAGCACTTCGCGGCCCGCCGGGGTGATTTGGTAGTAGCGGCGCGGCGGCCCGGAAAGCGAGGGCTCCACGCGGCTGGCCAGGAGGCCGTTCGCGCTGAGCGTGCGGAGCACCGGGTACAGCGCGCCTTGCTTGATGAGCGCCACGCGGCCGCCGTCTTGCTGGAGCTGTTTGGCGATTTGGTAACCGTAGAGTTCGCCGCCGGCCTGTTCCAGAACGGACAGCAGTACCAGCGACACGAGCCCGGCATTCAGTTCCCGCTGGAACTTGCGCTCCAAGGCTTCAGGGTCGACGGGGGCCTCGGCTCCGCGGTCTGTGCCCGGGCCAGTGCCGGGACCAGTACCCGGGTGAGTTCCCGGGCCAGCGGCCTCTTCAGGGGGTTCCATGATTGGGGTTCTCTTCGGTGAACTAGTGCGTTAGGTGAATAGTACTATTAATCAAACACTAGTCAAGAGTGAACACTAGGTATTTCGCAATCGATTGCACGCCATTGGTGCAAGGACGGGACGCTTTCCCAAAACTCTTTTACTATTCCACCCGGGGAGACGAGGAGCCGCTAGATGATTAAACCTGCCGCCCGATTGAACTCTGGCCGTTATGTCAGCCGCTTAACCAGCGGGACCATGGCCATCATCATGGCGGGCGGTCGTGGCGAGCGTTTGCGGGAACTCACTTCCGGTCGTTGCAAACCGGCAGCCCCCTTCGGCGGCAAGTTCCGCATTATTGATTTCGTCCTCTCCAACTGCGTGAACAGCGGCATTAGGCAAATCGCCGTCATGACGCAGTACAAAGCGCAGTCGCTTATCCAGCACGTGAACCGCGGCTGGGGTTACTTGCGCGGCGAGTTCGGCGAATTCGTCGACGTGGTGCCAGCGCAGCAGCAGGTGGGCGAACAGTGGTACCGCGGCACTGCGGACTGCGTGTACCAGAACCTCGACTACATTCGCACCACGCGCCCGAAGCACGTGCTGGTGTTGGCCGGCGACCACATCTACAAGATGGACTACGGTCCGCTCATCGCTTACCACGTGGAAAAGAACGCGGACATCACCATCGGTGTGGTGGAAGTGCCCGTGCAAGACGCGCGCGAGTTCGGGGTGCTTACCGTCACCGAATGGAACAAGGTGGTGAAGTTCGCCGAAAAGCCCGCCAACCCCGACCCCATCCCGGGCCGCGAAGGCACTGCGCTCGCTTCCATGGGCATCTACGTGTTCAACGCTTCGCTGCTGGAGCGCATGCTCACGGAAGATGCCGCGAACGCGAATTCCCAGCACGACTTCGGCAAGAACATCATTCCCGGGGCCATCGATAACTTGCAGGTGTTTGCTTACCCGTTCCAGGACGTGAAGACGCGCGCGCAGTCTTACTGGCGCGATGTGGGAACGCTCGATGCCTACTACGACGCGAACGTCGAACTCGTCGACGTCGACCCTGAACTGAATATCTATGACGAGCAATGGCCCATCTGGACTTACCAGGTGCAGCAGCCGCCTGCGAAGTTCACCTCCACGCCGGAAGGCGCGCGTGGGCTCATTGAAAACAGCATGATCTCCGGCGGCTGCATCATCACCGGCGCGCAGGTTACACGCTCCATGCTCTTCAGCGACGTGCGTGTGAATGAAGGCGCGGTGGTCGACCGCTCCGTCATCCTGCCGCATGTGGAGATTGGCCGCGGCTGTGTGGTGCGTAACGCCATCATCGACGAAGGCGTGGCGCTGCCCGATGGCATGCGTATTGGTCTTGACCGTGAGCTGGACGCACAACGCTTCCGCGTTACCGAGCGCGGCGTGGTGCTGGTAACCGCCGACATGCTGCGGGACGCTTGATGTACGTGCAGCCAATTTGGCAGCGCTGTCCTGTGGCGTTCGTCCAGCTTAGCCTCGTGGCGTCCCCCCAGCAGTGAGCGCCACTGCCACGCGCACCCGTCTGCGGGTAGTTCTCTGCACCCATTTGCACCAGCCCCTGTACCGCGATGCGGGCAGTGGCCGGCAGGTATTGCCGTGGGCTTACCTGCACGCGCTGCAGGAATACGCAGACCTCACCCATCATCTGGAGATTTCCACTTCCGGTACGGCGGTGCTGAACCTTTCGCCCGTGTTGCTGGAGCAGTTAGACGACTATGGCGCTGCCTTGTCGCGCGCTTTGCGCGGTGGGCCGCCCCCGCAGGACCCAGTCCTCGCATTACTCACTCCCGCCGGGCGTCCGCTCGATAGCGCCGCGTGGCCGCCGTTGTTGCGTGCGGTGCTCGACAGTGCACCGCCGCGCATTGCCAATCGCTTTCCGCCGTACCAGCGGCTACTCGAGATGGCACGGCAAGCGTTAGCCAATGGCACCAGCCATTGGTTGTCGCCGGGGTTCCTGCGCGACTTGGCGGCTTGGCACCAC
>CALPVO020000323.1 GCA_943327025.2 Janthinobacterium lividum | reverse complement strand
CGGCTTCGCCCCAGCGCAGGAAACGCATGCTGCAGCGCATCTGGTTGCCCGAGACTTCCGGATAGAGTTCGCTATCCGCGGGTAGGCTGATGCGCAGCAATTGCAGCGGTTGGTCGCGTTCGAAGGTGATGTGGAACTGTCCACCGGTGGCCCTCTCGCGGCGGGGCCGCGCATTCTCGCGGGTGACCCACAGCAGGTCCGCGACGCTGTCGCATAGTGGACGGAACGGGGCCAACCACGATTCGAATTCCTGCTGTCGGCGGCTAGCCGCCAGCCCCAGCCAATGGGTGTAGGCAGGTAGGTCGAACTCGCAGGTGCCACCGGGAATGGTACTGCGATGCTTCACGGCGGCCAGGAACTCGTTGTCACGCAGGCGCTGCAGGAAATTCGCACCGGCCGCATGCAAGGACTCGCGGCGTTCGCCCAAGGTGGCGACGACGGCGCGCAGGCGCCCAGCGTCCACACCGGGGCGGGATTGATAGTCGCGTAACAGGGCAATCTGGCGGTCGAGTTCCTTCAGGACATCTGTGCGCGTATCGCCGCGCGCCGTGATGGCCATGAGGTCGAGCAGGGCCGTGACGGCCGCGCGGGTGGCCCAGGCGTCCGGTAGGTCAAGGCTGTCATCGTTGTGGTGGCAGGCCTGCCGATAGAGAAACTCCAGGCGCAAGAAATTGCGCATGCGTTCGTTCAGCGGTTGCTCGTAGACCACCGGGCCGCTCGGCGCACTGGCTGGCCGCGCAATCTCCACTGCCGGGCACAGCGCAGCCTGCGGCGCTACCGCTTCAGACGCTTCCTCCGCCACGGGTGAACTGGGGGTCATTTTTGTATTGTGTCTGATGCGGGCGCGGCGTGGAACAGGTATGCACCAAAAAAATGCGCTGGCGTCAAGACCGGGCTCCGGCGGCTTCCAGATATCTTGCGTGGAGCCCCGCCACGGTTGCTGCCAGTTCCGCCAGCGTTCCTGTATTCACGATGACTTCTGTAGCGATCGCTAGCCGCTGTTCCCGGGTGGCTTGGGCGGCCAGAATGGCTTCGGCCCGCTCTGGCGTCTCTTGGTCTCGGGCCAGTAACCGCTGCAACTGCGTTTCACGGGGGCAGTCCACTACCAGCACCCGTTCGTATTCCTTGGCGCGGCCAGATTCAGCCAGCAGTGGAATGGCATGGACTTGGTAGGGGCCGCCGGCGGTGGCGCTGGCGGTAGTGAAGGCCAGCCGGATGGCAGGATGCAAGATGGCTTCCAGTTGGCGACGGGCTTCGGGGCGGGCAAACACCAGCGCTCTTAGCGCTGTGCGGTCGAGGTGGCCATCGGGCCCGAGCACCTCGGGGCCGAACGCGCTAACGACCGCGCTGAGGGCGGGCTGTCCGGGCTCGACGACCTGCCGGGAGATGAGGTCAGCATCGAGGATGGGGACCCCGTGGCGCGCAAAAGCAGCCGACACGGCTGACTTGCCGCTAGCGATGCCGCCGGTGAGGGCAACCACGAACGGGCGTTCTGGCACGCTGGGCCTTCCTAGAGGCCGCTCAGGCGGAGGTACCAGGCTACCAGCGCTGGGCCCCACAGCATTGCCACGAAACCGGCCGCCGCCAGAAACGGCCCATAGGGCATGGGTAACTGGTGATCGCGGCCGCGGAAGAGGATGAGGACCCCGCCGACTAAGGCACCGACCAAGGCCGAGAGCAGCACGATGAGCGGAATGGCGGTCCAACCCAACCAAGCCCCCAGCGCCGCAAGCAGCTTGAAATCACCCCGGCCCATGCCTTCACGGCCGGTGATGAGACGGAACAGCCAATAGACGCTCCACAGGCAGAGATAGCCTACAGCGGCACCCACGATGGCATCCGTTGGGCCGACGGGAAAGGGCGCCGCGCCGCGGCCCGTGACCACGGCGGCGAGCAATCCCAGCCAGAGCATTGGCAGAGTTAGGCTGTCCGGAAGGTACTGGGTGTCGAAGTCGATGCCGGACATGGCCACCAAAAAGGCCACGACGATGCAGCCGTAAAGCGTTTCGATGGTTGCGCCGAAGTGCCAGCCGACGGCGGCGAAGGCCAGGCCGGTGAATAATTCCACCAAAGGGTAGCGGACGCTGATGGGCGTTTTGCACCCGGCGCAACGGCCGCGCAGGAACAACCACGACAGCAGGGGGATGTTCTGCCAGGCGTGGATGGCCGTACCGCAAGCCGGGCAGCGCGAGCGCGGGGTGACGAGGTTGAAACGTGGTCCGGCCACCAGCGTAGGCGCCTCAGCAGAAGCGTTCATGGTCAGAATCTCGCGTGCCTCGCTTTCCGCGTCCGCCTGCATCATGCGCGGCAGGCGGTGGATGACCACGTTCAGGAAGCTACCGACCAGCAGACCAAACAAGCCCGCCACCCATGCAGGGCCTGCGGGACCCAGCGCTGCGAGCAGCGTGGCAATGCCTTCCAGTGCCATGGGGGGCTAGACGACCGAACCGAGTTTGAAGATGGGCAAGTACATGGCGATGACGAGGCCACCGACCAGCACGCCGAGGATGGCCATGATGAGGGGTTCGAGCAGGCTCGACATACTGTCGACGGCGTTGTCGACTTCCTGTTCGTAGAAGTCCGCTACCTTGCCTGCCATCTGGTCGAGTGAGCCGGATTCTTCGCCGACGGCAATCATCTGGTTAACCATGTTGGGGAACAGGCCCGTCGCTTCCATGGTGCGCTGCAAGCGGTTGCCGGTTGCCACTTCGTCGCGCATTTTCAGCACGGCATTTTCGTAAACGATGTTGCCGGTGGCGCCAGCCACCGAGGTGAGAGCTTCCACCAACGGCACACCCGCGGCGAACATGGTGGCCAATGTGCGTGAGTAGCGGGCGATGGCAGCCTTGACCAGAATGGGCCCCAGCACTGGCATCTTCAGCATGAAGCGGTCCACCGACTCGCGCAACGGACGGGAACGCTTATGCGTGTACATGAAGAAATACACGCCGCCGCCAACAATAGCCGCAATGTAGAGGCCATTAGATTGGAGCCCCTTCGAGAGGTCGATGACGAAGCGCGTGAAGGCTGGGAGGTCTGCACCGAAGCCCGCGAACAGGCTTTCGAACTGTGGGATGACAAAGATGAGCAGGATGACGGTGACAACCACGGCGACGATCATGACGGCGGCCGGGTAAAACAACGCTTTCTTGATCTTCTTCTTCAAGCTTTCCGTCTTTTCCTGGTAGGTGGCAATTTTATCCAGCAGCGTTTCCAGTGCACCGGCTTGTTCGCCGGCCTCGACGAGATTGACGAACAGGTCGTCGAAGTAGAGTGGGTGCTTGGCCAGTGCTTCAT
>CALPVO020000322.1 GCA_943327025.2 Janthinobacterium lividum | reverse complement strand
TGGTGGAGCTAAAGTCCGCCACCAACGGCGCGCCGTCGGCACGCACGGGGATATCGGGGAACTCCAGCCCGGCGATAGTCTCGTTCGGGGTGTAGTGCAGGTAGCGCGCACCCTCGGTGGCACCCCAAGTGGAGCGGTCCGGAATGGCAAAGTAGTTGCTGTCCTTGCCATCCGCAACGACATTCACGCGGGCATTTTTCTTCGCCTCGCTGATGGCCTTTTTCGACCAGGCACCCGTATTGGCGTAGTCGACCACATCGCCTTCGGCCGTGAGGTTCTGCGGAATGGCCGAGAACATGCCACTCGCGCCGCCCTGCAGGAACAACACTTTGTAGTTGGAAGGGACACCCATGAGATCGCGCAGGTCTTGTTCGGCTTCCGTGGCCAAAGCGACGAAGGCCTTGCTGCGGTGGCTAATCTCCATGACGGACATCCCACCGCCACGCCAGTCGACCAGTTCGCGCTGCGCCTGTTCGAGTACCGGGAGGGGAAGCGTGGCCGGACCGGCCGCGAAATTGAACACGCGCATCAAAAACTCCAACGGAAACAAGGGGCAACAAGCAGCCCGCCACAGAACATTTTAAGGTTCCGGTGACCGCAGCGCACCGCACCAATGGTTATGGAGACAGCGCCGGAAGGTTGCCGGCGCGGCGAAAACCGCGGAAAACCAGTATTGCTGCCACCAAACGGCAGCAATACGCCGGTTACTCGGCCTCTGCGGCATCCGCCTCAGGCGCGCCGGCCTCGGGGGGTGGCAGGTCCGTGCCGGGCTCCGGAAGCAAATCCGGCTCGGTGGTAATGGCTTCCTGCTCCATGCCTTCCACCGAGGCCACGCGTGCCACTTCCCGCACGGTGTCCTCGTCCTTCAGGCGCATGACCTTCACGCCCTGCGTGTTGCGGCCCACCACCGAGATGGTGCCAACCCGGGTGCGGAGCAGCCGGCCGTCACGGCTGATGATGACAAGTTGGTCGCGGTCGCTGACCTGCACCGCCGCCACCATCTTGCCGTTGCGCTCGGACAACTGCAGCGCGATGACGCCCTGCCCGCCGCGCCCCTTGGTCGGGAATTCTTCGATGGCAGTGCGCTTGCCGTAACCGTTTTCAGACAGCGTCAGCACCATGCCTTCGCGCACGATGATGAGGGAGATGACCTCTTGGCCGTCGCCGAGCGTGATGCCGCGTACGCCAGAGGCGTCACGACCCATGGCGCGAACGTCCTCTTCGTGGAACCGTATGGCCTTGCCCCCACTGGAGAGCAGCATGACCTCGTTGCCACCGGCGGTGACATCGACACCCACCAAGCGATCGCCTTCATCCAAAGTGACCGCGCGGATACCGGAGCTGCGCACGTTGCCAAAGGCGGACAGCGCCGTCTTCTTGACCGTGCCCTGTGCCGTGGCCATGAACACGCACATACCTTCGACGTCGAAGTCGCGTACGGGCAGCAAGGCAGTGATGTTCTCGCCTGTTTCCAGTGGCAAGAGATTATTGATGGGGCGCCCACGCGAAGCGCGTGACGTTCGCGGGAGACGGTAGACGCGCAAGGCATAGACCTTGCCACGGTCGGAGAAGCACAGCAGCGTGTCGTGGGTTTGTGCCACGAACAGTTTGGCGACAGTGTCGTCGTCTTTGTTGCCGCCGGCGTCGTTCCCCTGCGCACCACGGCCCAACACGCGGTATTCCTCGAGGCCCACGGCCTTGGTCCAGCCGGAGCGGGACAGCGTGACCACGACCGGCTCGTCCTTGATGAGATCGAGGTCTTCGAGGTCGAGGTAGTCGGCGTTGATTTCCGTGCGACGTTCGTCGCCAAACTGCTCGCGAACCACCAGCAGTTCGTCGCGGATGACCTGCAACAAACGTTCGGGGCGCGAAAGAATATCGACGAGGTCGGCAATAGTTTCGAGCAAGGCTGCGTATTCGGCAACGATCTTGTCGCGCTCAAGCCCCGTGAGGCGGTTGAGGCGTAGTTCGAGGATGGCCTGAGCCTGCGCATCCGAGAGGCGATAGCCTTCCGCCAGCAAGCCAAAGTATTCGGAGAGGCCCTCAGGGCGGGTAGAGACAGCGCCGGCACGGGCGAGCATCTCCGGCACCGCACCACTCATCCAGACGCGCTCCATGAGCGCTACCTTGGCATCCGCTGGCGAGGGCGACGCCTTGATGACAGCGATGACCTCGTCAATGTTCGCGAGCGCCACGGCCTGCCCTTCGAGCAGGTGGGCACGGTCGCGCGCCTTGCGAAGTTCGAAGACTGTACGGCGGGTGACGACTTCGCGGCGATGCCGCAGGAACGCTTCGAGCAGCTCACGCAGCCCCATGAGGCGCGGCTGACCGTCCAGCAGAGCAACCATGTTGATGCCGAAGACGGTTTCCAGCGGCGTCTGCTTGAACAGGTTGTTCAGCACCACTTCCGCGGCGACATCGCGCTTCAGTTCCACCACCACGCGCATGCCGTCCTTGTCGGACTCGTCGCGAATTTCGCTGATGCCCTCGACCAGCTTTTCCTTGTGGAGTTCGGCAATGCGCTCCAGCAGGCGCGCCTTGTTCACCTGGTACGGCAGTTCGGTAACGATGATGGCCTGACGGCCAGAACTGATGTCTTCGAAGTGGGTACGCGCACGCACGCGCACCCGGCCGCGGCCATTGCGATAAGCATTGCCGAGGTCCGCGATGCCATTGATGATGCCGCCCGTCGGGAAGTCCGGACCCTTCACGATTTCCATCAACTGCGCCAGCGTCACTTCCGGCTGGTCAATGACCATGATGCAGGCGTCAATGATTTCGCAGAGGTTGTGCGGCGGAATATTTGTCGCCATGCCGACCGCGATACCCGCCGAGCCATTGACCAGCAGGTTCGGCACGCGCGTGGGCAGCACGGAAGGCTCGTGCTCTGATTCGTCGTAGTTGGGGACGAAGTCGACAGTTTCCTTGTCGATGTCCCCGAGCATTTCATGGGCCACGCGGGTGAGGCGGACCTCGGTGTAACGCATGGCGGCAGCCGCGTCGCCATCCACGGAACCGAAATTGCCTTGGCCATCGACGAGCAGATAGCGCAGGCTGAACGGCTGCGCCATGCGCACCATGGTGTCGTACACCGCACTGTCGCCGTGCGGGTGGTATTTACCGATGACGTCACCGACGATACGGGCCGACTTCTTGTACGCCTTGTTCCAGTCGTTGCCGAGTTCGTGCATGGCGAACAGGACGCGCCGATGCACCGGCTTCAGACCGTCGCGGGCGTCTGGCAGGGCACGCCCCACGATGACCGACATCGCGTAGTCGAGATACGACTGGCGCATCTCGTCCTCGAGGTTGATGTAGAGG
>CALPVO020000321.1 GCA_943327025.2 Janthinobacterium lividum | reverse complement strand
TGAAGATGAATTCGAACAAGATGAGCCAGGTGGTGGCCACCGGGCCCAGCAGATAAGCGGCGAGTACGTTCAGCACCAGCAGCGCGACAATAGTCTGCTTGTACCAGCGCGGCGAAGAGCCCAGGAAATTCGCGGCGATGGTGTTCAGCATGCGGGCTCCTGAAGCATCGCGAGCAAGCTCGCGCCCGAAAGACAGCAAGTTCTTCGTGGCCGGAAGCTGGCTACGGACATCCCGTTCACGGGTCGAACGACGTGAACAATGCCGTGCCACCCGCCGCCTTGGCTATCCGTGCACAAGCCGCTTTATGCTCCGCCCACTCCTCGGCTGTCGGTTCGACTACCAACACCGTCACCGGTTCGCGGCGTTCGCGCCGCACTTCGGCACCACCCGCACTGCCCTTTTGGCTGCCCGCGGCGTCAAGGCCCAAGCTGCTCTGCCCGCCGGTCATGGCGAGGTACACGTCCGCCAGCAGGCGTGCGTCGAGCAAGGCGCCGTGCAGGTCGCGGTTGGAGTTGTCCACGCCATAGCGCTTGCACAGCGCGTCCAAAGAATTGCGCTGGCCCGGGTGGTTCTGCTTGGCCAGCTTCAGTGTGTCTACCACCTTGCACAGGCTAGCCAAGGGGCTGGGGGCCGGCTGCAGCCGCGCCAGTTCCGCCTCTAAGAAGCCCATGTCGAAGGCCGCGTTGTGCGCGAGCAGTTCCGCCCCAGCCACGAATTGCAGAAATTCTTCCGCTACCGCCGCGAACTTCGGCTGGTCCTTCAGGAACTGGTCGGTAAGGCCGTGGACCTTCTGCGCCGCCTCATCCACCGCGCGTTCCGGGTTCAGGTAGCGGTGGAACACGCGGCCGGTGGGGCGGCGGTTCACCATCTCGACGAGGCCTATTTCAATGACCCGATGGCCGGCGGCGGCTTCCAGGCCTGTGGTTTCGGTGTCGAGGATAATCTGGCGCATGCGACGAGTTTAGCGCGACTTGGTAATGCCCAAGTTCGCGAGGCCATCGGCGCGTTCATTGCCCGGGTGGCCGGCATGGCCCTTCACCCAGTGCCAACGCACTTCATGAGCTTGCACGGCGGCATCCAAAGCTTCCCATAGGTCTTGGTTCTTCACGGGCGAACCACTCGCTGTCTTCCAATGCTTGCGCTTCCAACCAGCCAGCCATTCCGTGATGCCCTGGCGCACGTACTGCGAGTCTGTATAAAGGTCCACCACGCAATGGCGCTTTAAGGCCTTCAGCGCCTCGATGGCGGCGGTCAGTTCCATGCGGTTGTTGGTGGTCGGGTTCTCACCACCGCACAGTTCGCGCTCCTTCGGCCCCGTGGGCGTGTGCGCCACCATCAAAGCCCCCCACCCGCCCGGGCCCGGGTTCCCCTTGCAGGCGCCGTCGGTGTAAATGGTGACGTCGGAAGGAGTGCTCATTCAGGGGTTCCAGCGGTGGTAGGGGCGCGAACAGGCTCGCTGCTGCATGCGGCGGAGGCCTTGGGAGAGACAGCCTGCGGCCGCCCGTCGCTGGCCATCTCGCTGCCGCGAATGAGCGACGGCCGACGCTGCCAGCGCAGACGGAGGGCGGTCATGGAGGGCACTTGCTTGCGGGCCTGCAAGAGGTAGGCGCCGCAAGCCCAGGGCCAATAGCGCGGGCCGGCGTCTGCCAGCAGCGTTTCCAGCCGCCCGCCCATGACGCGTGCCGAAGGCAAACCGCCGACGCAGTGACGCACTGCCACCGTTTCGCAGCCCAGCACGCGCAACCAGTCGCGCAGTTGCCAAGCGCCAATGGGGCGCGCGCCCTGGGTGGGCAGCGGCTCGCGACGCAGGCGGCCCGCTTGGTACCACGTACCCAATGGCGCGAAGCCCAGCACCAGCAGTTGCCCTTCGCCCACCAGCACACGCACCGCCTCGCGGACGATGGCGTGGGGGTCCGCGGCGAAGTCCAGCGTATGCGGTAGCAGCACCGTGTCCACCATGTCGGACTGCACCGGCCACTGGTCGAGTTCACCCACCACGTGCGGCCCCACATGGGTGCCGGCGGCGGCGAGCAGCGTGCGCCGCTGGGCGCGGCTTGCCGCCAGCCAGTCCCCACGGGCACCCCAAGCCCCCACCTGCAGCGCGTGCAGCCCCACAGCGCCTTCCAGCGCGGGCAGCAACACGCCCGCCTCCTGCCGTTCCAGCAGGGCGCCCAAAGGCGACTGGAACCAGGCGGCAGCAGGCGCGGCCGTGGGGGCAAAGACGGGAGTGGTCTCGGGCATGCGTGCAGGATAGCGGGTGGCGCGGGGCGGGCGAAAGCGGGTTTAATAGCCGGATGCCGAAACTCGCTGTTACCACCGTGCCCGCCTTCGACGACAACTACCTGTGGCTGGTCCATGCACCCGCGGACCCGCAACAGGTGGTGGTGGTCGACCCGGGCGACGCCACTGCCGTGAAAGCGGCGCTGCAGGCGCAAGGCCTGGTTCTGGCTGGCATTCTGCTCACGCACCACCACGGGGACCATGTCGGCGGCGTGCACGCGCTGGTGGCAGCGCATGGCTTGCAAGGGAATCTCGGGAGCCAGCTCCCCCCCGCAGGCCCGCTTCTCGTCTTCGGGCCCGGCAACGAAGACATCGAGGGCATTACGCACCCAGTGCAGGGCGGCGACCGGGTCGAGTTACCCGCGCTCGGCCTTTCCTTCGCGGTGCTGGCAGTGCCCGGCCACACGCGCGGACACATTGCCTACGCCGGCCACGGCGCCGTGTTCTGCGGCGACACCCTGTTCAGCGGTGGCTGCGGGCGCCTCTTTGAAGGCACACCGGCGCAAATGCATGCGTCGCTCGGCGCGCTGGCGGCGCTGCCGCCGGAAACGCAGGTGTACTGCGCGCACGAGTACACCGCCTCGAACCTGCGCTTCGCCTTGGCGGTGGAGCCGGACAACGCGGCGCTGGTGGCGTACGCCGCCGAAGTTGCAGCGTTGCGCGCCGCGGGCCGCGCCACCGTACCGACGACCGTGGCGCGCGAACGCGCCATCAACCCGTTCTTGCGGACCACGGTGCCCGCAGTACGCACAGCCGCGGCAGGCTTTGCGGAGGAAGCGGGCCTCGCGCCTCGCGAGGCCAGTACGGCGACTTCCAACAACGATGACATCGCCACGCTCGCGGCCCTGCGCGAGTGGAAGAATCGGTTCCGCGGATGAAGCTCGCACCTGCCCTTCTGGTGGGGCTGCTGCTGGGCCCCACCGCCCAAGCGCGCACGCCGCAAACCGTGGACCCGGACTGGCCGATGGTGCCAACCACGCATGCCGCTACGCCGCAGCCTGCAGCGGCGACGCCTGAAGCCCCCCCTGCCGATAAGCCAAGT
>CALPVO020000320.1 GCA_943327025.2 Janthinobacterium lividum | reverse complement strand
GTGCGGGTCGAGCTGGTTGTCGACGAACACCATGCGGCCTTCGTGCGGGTAGCCCTGCTCCCCGGCCAGCGCTAGGAATACGGGGTTGGCAGCATCGCGACTGCTTGGGCGCTCGCCGAGCCGCGACATTTCGATGTACTTCAGGTACACGTGCTCATCGCCCTCGAACTCGGCATAGATGGGGTCGACGGAGACGAGCGTGGTGAGCACCGGAGCGCTGCTGCCACTGGTGACGAGATTGCCCACGGTAATCTCTGCCTTACCGACTCGGCCGCTGATAGGCGCTGCGATACGCGTGTAGGCGAGGTTGGTGCGCGCCGTGCTGACGGTTGCTGCGGCAACCTGTTCGGCGGCCTCGGCTTGTTGTAGCGCTGCGGCGCGCGCGGCGCGCTCTTCGCGGGAAACGGCGTTGGCGGCCAGGAGGCGGTCGGCACGGGCGAGTTCTTCTCGAGCGAGCGTCACCCGACTATGAGCAGCCGCTTGTTCGGCCTGCGCGCGCTCCAGCGCCGCGCGGTAGACGCGGTCGTCGAGACGAAACAGCAGGTCGCCCTTTTTCACGTAGCGCCCGTCCTCGAACGCTACCTGCTCGATGGTGCCCGTCACTTGTGGGCGCACCTGCACCGAGTCCACAGCCACCAGCCGGCCGGTGAATTCGTCCCAGTCGTTCACTTCCCGGGCGAGGGCGGCGGCCACCTCCACTTCGGGCGGTTTCGGCGGCTTGGGCGCTTCTTTCCCGCAGGCGCCCAGTAACAAAGCCAGCGCAGCGATGACGCCGGCGCGGCGCGCGGCAGAGGGGGAGTAGGACATGGAGGAGGACCGACTGAAAACGAAGGTCTAGCCTACGCCTATCCTGCACTGCAATAAACTGTTCCGTGGTGGCGCAAGGCGCTGCGGTAACATAGGGACTTACCGCCCCGCGGGGGGCGGCTTTGTTCCTGCAGGTTTCCCGTGGCTATCGAAGAGATTTACGCGCCCGCCGCCATCGAAGCGGCTGCCCAGCGTTGGTGGGATGAAAACGGCACTTTCCGTGCCGTGGAAGACCCTACGCGCGAGAAGTATTACTGCCTGTGCATGTTCCCCTACCCGAGTGGGCGACTGCACATGGGCCACGTGCGTAATTACACCATTGGCGATGTCATCAGCCGCTTCATGCGCATGCAAGGTCGCAACGTGTTGCAGCCCATGGGCTGGGACGCGTTCGGTCTGCCAGCGGAAAACGCTGCCATGCAGAATCAGGTGCCGCCGGCGCAGTGGACCTACGACAACATCGCTTATATGAAGCGCCAGCTGAAGTCGCTGGGTTTCGGCATTGACTGGGACCGTGAGGTAGCCACTTGCCGCCCTGACTACTACCGTTGGAACCAGTGGCTGTTCCTGCGCATGCTCGAGAAGGGCATTGCCTACCAGCGCACGGGCACGGTGAACTGGGACCCCATCGATAACACTGTGCTCGCCAATGAGCAGGTGATTGACGGGCGCGGCTGGCGTACGGGCGCGCTGGTGGAAAAGCGCGAAATCCCGATGTACTACCTGAACATCACGCGCTACGCCGAAGAACTGCTGACCGCGCTGGATGGCTTGCCGGGTTGGCCGGAGCGCGTGCGCACGATGCAGGCGAACTGGATTGGTCGCAGCACGGGCGTGAACCTGGCTTTCCCCTACGACATCGACGGTGAACAAGGCTTGCTGCGTGTGTTCACCACGCGTGCCGATACGCTGATGGGCGTGACGTTCTTGGCGGTCGCCGCTGAACATCCCCTCGCCACCAAGGCCGCGGCGAAGGACGCCGCCGTGGCGGCGTTCGTCGACGAATGCCGTCGTGGCAGTGTCATGGAAGCCGACATCGCCCAAATGGAAAAGAAGGGCATTGCCACGGGGCTTTCGGTGAAGCACCCGTTGACGGGTGAGTTGTTGCCCGTGTGGGTCGGCAACTATGTGCTTATGGGCTACGGCGAAGGCGCTGTCATGGGGGTTCCTGCCCACGACGAACGTGATTTTGCCTTCGCACTGAAGTATTCGCTGCCCATCCGCCAAGTGGTGGATGTAGGCGGTCAGGCTTATTCGAATGAAGCCTGGCTGCCGTGGTACGGGGACGACGGCGTTTGCGTGAACAGCGGTAAGTACGATGGCTTGGGCTTCGATGCCGCCATCGACGCCATTGCCGCGGACTTGGGCGAGCGCGGTTATGGCGAGAAGCAGGTGAATTGGCGCCTGCGCGACTGGGGTATCTCGCGCCAGCGCTATTGGGGCTGTCCCATCCCGCTCATCCACTGCGGCACCTGCGGTGTGGTGCCCGTGCCAGACGAACAGCTGCCCGTCACCCTGCCGGAAGGACTGGTGCCGGATGGCAGCGGCAATCCACTCGGCAAGTTGGACAGCTTCCTGCAGTGTTCCTGCCCGAAGTGTGGTGCGCCCGCGCGCCGCGAGACGGACACCATGGATACCTTCGTGGACTCGTCTTGGTATTTCTTCCGCTATGCCAGCGCCGACAACCACGGCGCCATGGTCGATGAGCGTGCCGCCTACTGGCTGCCGGTAGACCAGTACATCGGTGGTATCGAACACGCCATCCTGCACCTGCTGTATTCGCGCTTCTGGACGAAGGTGATGCGCGAGCTGGGCCTCACCACGGTAGACGAGCCGTTCTCGAACCTGCTGACGCAGGGCATGGTGTTGAACGAGATTTTCTTCCGCAAGCCCGAAGCGGGTCGCGTGCAGTACTTCAACCCGGCGGACGTCGATGTCACGGTAGATGACAAGGGCGCCCGCATCGGGGCTATCTTGCGCAAGGATGGGCTGCCGGTGGACTCCGGCGGCATTGGCACGATGTCGAAGAGCAAGAACAACGGCGTGGACCCGCAGGCGCTCGTGAACGAGTACGGCGCCGATACGGCGCGCTTGTTCATGATGTTTGCAGCCCCTCCCGAGCAGACGCTCGAATGGTCCGATGAAGGCGTGGAAGGCGCCTACCGTTTCATGAAGCGGCTGTGGCGCGCGGTGGCGGTGCATGCCGCAGCCGTGGAAGGCACGGCGCTTGCGCCACTTGAGGTGGCGGCGCTGACGCCGGCGCAGCGCGCGATGCGTCGCCTGGCTCACCAGTTGCTGGGGAAGGTGACAGACGACCTCGGGCGCCGGCGCGTGTTCAATACTGCCATCGCGGCCGTCATGGAATTCATGAACGCGCTGGCGAAGTTCGACGATGCCACGCCCCAAGGTCGTGCGGTGACGCAGGAAGCGCTGGAGATTGTGGTCACGGTGCTGTCCCCCGTGGTGCCGCATGCCACGCATGCCTTGTGGCACGCGCTGGGCCATGCAGATGCCCTTATC
>CALPVO020000319.1 GCA_943327025.2 Janthinobacterium lividum | reverse complement strand
GGGTGGCTACGACGCGGAAGGCTGGTCCGCCGACGCCTTCGTGGGTGGCTGGCGCAACGAATCGCAAAACCGCAACGAAACCTGGCTGCGCGATGCCAGTGGCAACGCGGTGTGGACGGGCCGCGTGTCGGCCAATGGCTTGGTGTTCAATGTTCCCACGAGCGCTTTCAGCGCCTCCGACCGCGTGGAAGACCACCTGCAGGCTGGCTTGACGCTGCGCACCACGCGCGCCACGGGCTGGAACGGCTCCGTGGTGGCCAGCACCTACCGCATTCTCGGCGACGCGCAGAACTCCGCGAACGTCCCTGACAACCTGGCGCTGCAGGGAACGGGCGCCGGTACGCTTGGCCTACGCGATGGCACGCGTTGGAATACTTTCGAAGTGCAGGCCACTTGGACCCCGGAAGCCGGCGGCATTCCGCACAAGCTGGCCTTCGGCTATCACCGCAATGGTTACCGGTTGGCGAACCCGACATACAACCTCGCCAACTGGACCGATGCCGGTGTGCGTGGCAGCCTCGCGCAGGACGTCGGCGGTCGCACGCAGGTGCAGGCGGTCTATGCGCAGGATGTGTGGCAACTGTCTGAAGCGTTCACGCTGACCACGGGTTTGCGCTACGAGCGCTGGCGCGCCTTCGATGGCCGCCAGTTCTTCACAGGCTTGGCGCCGCTGGCTTATCCGCAGCGTGAAGTGAATGGCACCTCGCCCAAGTTGTCGCTGGCGTGGACGCTGGATGCCCAGTCGCAGTTGCGCCTGTCTGCCGGACGCGGCATTCGCTTCCCGACGGTTCCCGAGTTGTTCCAAGGCTCGAAGCTCGCCAGCTCCATTCAGGTGGCCGACCCGAATCTGAAGCCGGAAATCTCCGACGCCCTCGAGTTGGCCTACAACCGCCAGTTCGCGCGTGCCGACTTGCGCTTCAGTGTGTTCGAAGATGACATCCGCGATTCCATCTTCAGCCAGACCAACGTGATGGTGACGCCGCAGGTGACCAACATCCAGAACGTCGGCCGCGTGCGTACGCGCGGGTTGGAAACGGACCTGCGTTGGCGGCCCGAGGCCATTGATGGCCTCTCGCTCAATGCCAACGGTGCGTGGACCAAATCGGAGATCGTGGAGAACGCGGCGTTCCCGGTGTCGGTGGGCAAAAATTGGCCCCGCATTCCGCGCATTCGCGCCAACGTGCAAGCCGTGTATGCCGTGAACGACGCCATCACGGCCACGGTGGCTGGACGCTGGAGCGGACGCATGTACAACACGCTCGACAACATCGATAGCAACCCGAACGTCTATGGCGGCGTGTCCAGCGCGAAGAGCCTGGATATGCGCTTGGCGTGGCAGGGCATGAATGGCATGGAAGTGGCCGTCGGCGTGGACAACCTGACGAATGAACCTAGCTACCAGGCGCACCCCATGCAGGGCCGCACCGTGTTTGCAGAGCTGCGTTGGACCGGGGGTGAGAAGTGACGGCGGATTCGGCAACGGCCGAGGCGCAAAAAGCTAGTCGGCGGCTGGAGGGGGTGGCGCTCTACCGCACCCTCTGGCGTTGGCACTTCTACGCGGGCCTGTGGTGCATTCCGTTCGTCATTCTGTTGGCGCTCACCGGCTCCCTGTACCTGTTCAAGCCGCAATTCGAGGCGTGGCAAGACCGCGCCTTCGAATCCGTGGCGTTCACGGGGCCGCGTATCGGGCCAGCAGCGGAAGTCGCTACAGCGCTGCGTGCTGTACCTAGCGCGAAGTTCACGGAATACGAACTGCCGCATGCAACGCAAGCCGCGGGCCGTGTCTGGCTGCGGAGTGCGGACGGTGAAAAGGTCCGCGTCGTAGTTCAGCCCGTGACTGGCGAAGTGCTCGACGTGGTGAAAGACAAGTCGCGCCCGATGCAAGTGATTCACGACCTCCACGGCGAGCTGCTGCTGGGTGACGGTGGTTCCTTGTTCGTGGAGCTGGCTGCTTGCTGGGCCATCGTCATGGTGCTCTCCGGGCTTTACCTGTGGTGGCCGCGCAGTGCGAAAGGCTTTGCCGGCGTGCTCTATCTGCGTTTGGGTCAAGGCAAACGCATTTTCTGGCGCGACCTCCATGCGGTGACTGGCATCTGGATTTCGGTGCTGGCGCTGTTCTTGCTGTTCTCCGGCTTGCCGTGGACCGGCGTGTGGGGCAAGGCCTTCAAAGAAGTGCGCCAGCTCACAGGCACGGCGGTGGTGAAGCAGGACTGGGCCCAGAGTCGCAACGGCGAGCGTCAGGAAGCGCTTGCTGGCGCGCCGATGGGCGAAGCTGTGGACGCCGAGCACGCCGAGCACGCCGAGCATGCAGGTCATGCTGTAGAGGCCACTGCGGCCGCCGGCACGAGCGGGACGACGGCCGGCATGACCGCGCCGACGGTACCACCAGCGAGCGCTGAGGCCACCAGCGTGACGTTGGACGAAGTCGTGGCTAGGGTCGCGCCACTGGGTTGGGCGGCGCCGGTGTTGGTGTCGCCACCCGGCGCGAAAGCACCCCCCTGGGCGCGCAAGAGTGCGGTGTCTGCGGCAGGCTGGAATGTCCGTTCCGATGCCCAGAACCGTCCGCTGCGTCAGTCCTTGGTCGTCGATGCACGCACTGGCGAAATGCAGCGTCACGAAATGTTTGCCGACAAGCATGTCATCGACAAGGTGGTGGGCGTCGGTGTCGCCGCACACGAGGGCCAATTGTTCGGTGCGTGGAACCAGGCGCTGGGCGTGCTGACGGCAGCGGGCTTGGTCTTGCTGTCCGTGAGTGGCGTGGTGATGTGGTGGCGCAGGCGGCCGGAAGGGCGCTTGGGCGCACCGCTGCCGCCATTGGAGGCCGCGCAATACGGTCAAGGTCTGGTCGCCATCATCGTAGTGATGGGCGTGTTCCTGCCAGTGCTCGGGGGCAGCTTGCTGTTGGTGGGCTTCATCGAGTGGGCTGTACTGCGGCGCATAGCGGTGCTGCGGGAGTGGCTGGGCTTGGCAGCAGGTGCACATAACGCATGAGTTTCGCCGGAGACTGGCGCGGACTACGCGAGTAGCACTGAGGTAGGATGCCGACATGGTGAAGAAAAAAATCAGCAAGTCGACAGAGGGCGTTTCAAAAAAAGCTCTCGTCGTGACGCTCGCCATCGGCGTGCTGCTGGGCGCGGCTTCGGTAGCCGTCTTGCTCAACAGCTCGGCTACGGTAGAGCGGCGTGTCGGTCGTCAGGTGCCGGATTTCGCAGGGCTGGTGGATACCACCGGCTTTGTCTTGAAAGCTGGCGATCTGCGTGACGCACCGCAACTGGTGTTTTTCGGCTTCACGCAGTGCCCGGATGTCTGCCCAGCCACGCTCAGTACGGTGGCC
>CALPVO020000318.1 GCA_943327025.2 Janthinobacterium lividum | reverse complement strand
GACGCAGCACACCATCTCCAATATCCACATGGAACTGGAGGGCGATGTCGCTCATACCGAGGCCTACCTGTTCGCCTACCACAAGGTGGCAGCAACGCGCCCCAAGGTGGAAGGCTGGTTTGGCGAAAATTACCTGCGTAAATACGGCGCTCTAGTGGATGCCGGTGTGACGCAGGATTTCTTTTACGGCGGGCGCTACTTCGATCGATTGGAGAAGCGAGACGGCATCTGGCGCATTGCCAAACGCACCGTCATCATGGACTGGAACCTGAACCAGCCCTCGACAGAAATCCGCGACGATGGTCTATTCAAGACGCTACAGATTGTCGGGCGTCGCGATCGCTTGGACCCAATCTACCAGCGGTAGCGCCACAGGAAAGCGGAGCCCACTCCGAGAAGAAGCTAGAATGGATTTCTCCCTTGGAGGTCGTCGCATGAACCCCACTCCCGTTTTTTTGATCGTCATCGGCGGCTTGTCTGTCATCGTCGGCTGGTTTGTCCAACCGGTAGCCAACCCGGCTTTTGTGGGTAGTTGGGTTGCGCTTGCGGTAGTACTGCTGCTGGCAGGAACTGTCTCCATAGGCGCCGAAGTCTCCCGGAGGGGGCGACTCGAATGGCGATGGCTTACTTCCAGTCTTGCCGGTCGGCTGACGGCGCTAGGCGCAGTCATCATTCCATTGGCAATCGCCGCCTGGTTTTTCACCAGTGCTCCCCTCTTCCACGCCTCGCGCTATGCGGCTCTCATCGGGGACATGCAGCCGGTACCAGGTAACGCGGCTGTAGTGGCCTTGCCGAATCTTTCCATCGATAGGGCGCCACTGGTCACGCGTAGCGTGGCCCAGCGTGCCGCTGAAAACCGTTTGGGAGGCGAGGACCCAGCGTTGGGTAGCGTGGTGGAGATTGGCCGCATGACGCGCCAAACGCTAAACGGCAGGCTCGTGTGGGTGGGCCCTCTGGAGCATCGCGGTCTGTTCGCTTGGCTGCGCAACCGTACCACGCCTGGTTATGTCATCGTCGACGCCAGCAACCCTGAAAAAGTCGAAGTGGTGCGCAGCGTCGCCGGAAAGCCCCTGCAACTTCGCTACTTGGCGAGTGGCTTTTTGCAAGAGCAACTACAACGTCATGCCTATCTCGGTGGCGCGGTATTCGAAGCCTTGGGAGCCACCACCTTCCAATTGGACGACGCCGGGAAGCCCTTCGCAGTACTGCCATTGCTCAGTCACGCCATCGGCATGAGCGGGCCCGTCGTGAACGCAGTACTCGTCATTGACGTGCAGTCCGGTGTTTCCCAACGCTATACACGGGCTAATGCCCCCGCCTGGATTGACCGCATCGAGCCGCCAGAACTCGTATACCACCGTCTCGAGGACTGGGGCCGTTACCACTCAGGAGGGTGGTTCAACCCGAGTCAGGCAGGACGCCTGCAGACCTCGACCTGGGAGTTGGACCTCGTCAGTGCCGATGACGGACAAAGTTATTGGGTGACGGGTTTGACCTCCGTGGGCCGAGATACTTCTCTGACCGGACTGGTACTGGTGGACACCCGTACCGGCAAACCTAGTCGTTTTGCACTCAGCGGCATCATCGAGGAGCAAGCTTCGGCCATTGTTGAACAGGCCTACCGCGAAAAGGGCTACAAAGCTTCCAACCCCACACCCCTGCTTGTGGAAGGAACCCCGACTTACGTCATGTCCTTGACTGACGATGCCGGCTCGACCAAAGCGTACGGCATGGTTGCGGTAAGCAACAAAGAGGCGTTCGCAACCGCTCCCACCCTGGAGGCCACCCTGCGCATGTTCCAGTCGCGCCAGACTATTGGGCGGCGCGCCGGGCCAGCGGAAGAAGGAGCAGCACGCCAGCAAGAGACCGGGCGGGTCGCCCGTATCGGGGCGGCGGTGCGCGAGGGGAACAGCTGGTTCTACTTCACGCTGGAAGAGCAGCCGAAACAGGTATTGGTCGCCACCGGAGAACTGAACGAGGAATTGGCGCTTACCAAGGCCGGCGACACCGTCAAGGTAGAGTTTCTGCCAACGGATAGCGGAAGCGCCGAGGTGCGGCGCTTCGAAAACGTTACGCTGGGTAGAAAGTAGGCATTCACCGCTGAAGACGCGCGTGCGACTGACGTTGGACAACCTTCTCTCGAACCACGGAAATTGAACCGGGACATCGCGTGAACCTGACCGAAACCCTGTTCCACACGGCGTTCTACCAGTTCACCCCTTTGGAGGACGTCGCCGCCGTCATCGACGCTCTCCGTGAACTCACCACGGAATTGCGCGGTAGCGTTTTGGTGGCCCCGGAAGGGATCAATGGCATGGTGGCGGGCACCGTGGCCCAATTGGATGCGTTCGAGGCATCCCTGCTTGCCATGCCGGCTTTCGCCGGCATGCCATTCAAGCGTAGTGAATGCAAAACGGTCCCCTTCAAAAGAATGAAGGTCCGCCGGAAGAAGGAAATTGTCCCACTCGGTATCAGCGGCGTGGACGTTACTGCTGGGACCGGCATCAACCTTAGCCCAGCGGAATGGCGCGAACTGATCCGCCAGGAAGATGTGGTGCTACTCGACAACCGCAACAGCTTCGAGTTTCGGCTGGGCCGCTTCCACAACGCCATCGACCCGGGCGTCGCCAACTTCAGAGATTTTCCCGAGTACGTGCAGGCCCACGTAGCGGACTGGAAGGCGGCAGGGAAGCGCGTGGCCATGTACTGCACTGGCGGCATTCGCTGCGAAAAGACCAGTGCCTGGATGCGCGAATTCGATTTGCCCGTGTACCAACTGGAGGGCGGTATTCTCAACTACTTCAAGCAACTTCCCGATGCCGAACGAGATTGGGAAGGCGAATGCTTCGTGTTCGACAACCGCATTGCACTGAACACGAAACTGCAGGAAACCAGTACCACGCTTGAAGATGTTTACGTGAACGAGCCGGATGGCGAATGGCGCCTGAACCGGGCACGAAGGCTGGACGGCGAAGAAACGTGAGGCAACGCGCAGTCGTTGCCTTACCCCTGCGGGATGGCGTGGGGCCTGGTTGCATCGTGCTTCCCCCGGGCCCGTGGCCTGCCGTTATCGACTTCCTGGCTGAACGCTTTACCAACGTACCGCGACAGGAGATTGCCGCACGAATGGAGCGCGGCGATGTCGTAGATGAACACGGTCAGCCTGTTCATCCGGAACGACCCTATTCCGCGCACCTGAAGGTGTTTTATTACCGCGCTATCGTCAGCGAAGAACCCATCCCTTTCACCGAAGAGATTCTGTTCCAAGACGACCATCTGGTTGTTGTCGATAAACCCCACTTCCTGCCAGTCACTCCCAGCGGAACCTATCTCCAAGAGACCGTACTGGTACGACTCATCCGCCGACT
>CALPVO020000317.1 GCA_943327025.2 Janthinobacterium lividum | reverse complement strand
CTACAGGAAATCATCCCGCTCGCGCTCTGGTCCACCAGTGGTGCGGCACTCTTCTGGCTTTATACGCAAGGTTTCCTCTACCTAGTGGCAGCCAACCTTGGCACTACGGCGGTAGCGGCATTGGCGGCGACGCGGCTGCTGCTGATGCCGATGAACTTGTTGTCCTCAGGCCTCGGTGGCTTGCTCTCTCCTGCCGCTGCCAGTTGGCTGGGAAGTCTCGGGCGGGCGGGGCTGTTGCGCCGCTTGTCTGGCATTGCCCTGGCCACGGCCGCCTTCACTGCGCTCTGGGTGGGGCTGCTCTATTTTTGGCGGGAACCGCTGTTTCACCTGCTATTCCGCGAACCCATTCCACACGCAGGCACCTTGCTACTTGCCTGGGGCGCGGTGTACATCTCCATGGCGATGCGTGACCAAGTGGGCTATTTACTAACTGCACTGGGGAGATACCGCGAACTGACATTACTAACAACGCTGGCAACCATTACTTCGCTGGCGAGTTGCCTGATAGGAATGGCATGGCTTCCGGATGTACGCGGTGCCATGGCTGGTATCGTCATCGGCGAGGGGCTCACCTTGGTAGGCATTTTGGTACTGGTCATCCGCGCTGTACGTCAGCCCGCAGCCATCAGTCGGGACGGAATTGCTTCCCCGGCATGAGGCGCAGCCAGTCGGCAGCGGCCAGTCTTTGTAGCGTTCCGGTAGCTTCGGCGGCTTGCAGTGCCACGGCAGTGGCTTGCGCACGTGCGGGACACGCCTGCCAGAGTGTCTCTCCCGCAGCCTTCTCGACGGGGTCGCCGCCCTGTTCGGCAGCGATGCGTTGCGGGTTGCCATAAATCGGCGTCTGATTTTCCTGACGGCGTTCCAAACGCCGCTTGAGATCACCGACCCGCCGGCGCCAATCGGGCAAGGAGCCGCGGCGATAAATCTGCATGATTCGCGTCGGCGTTACGTCCGCCAACCAGCGGGTCTTGTAGAAAGCAAACCCGTTAAGAAAATTGAATTCGGTGCGTCCTTCCAGCAAGGAGTCGCGTACGCACAAGGCAAGCATCGGCGAACCAGGACCGAGCTTTGCCAAGGCAGCATCGTAGGAGAGCTGCAGTAGATAACGGCTATTACTAAAGGCTCCGGTCATGATGCCGGAGATGGCCACGCCGTCTAGCAGCAGAATCTTGATATCCACTTCCAACAAGCTTCGGTTCCGCATCAATTCCCGCATATAGTTTTCGCGCAAGGGACTACGACAGACGCCGGCGCCTACGTTCGCCTTCCAACTGCGCTCTTCCACCTCTAGATAGAGTTCGAATAGCGCCGGCAAACAAGCTGGGTCACGCGACGAAACCACTTCCGTGCACCCTGTCTCACTTAGGCGGCGAGATAATCGCGACAGCGAGCTTCGCAGGTTCGGCGACAGTTCGGCGTAGTACGCTGCCAAGCTCGGCCAACGAATCCGCAAAGTCGAGTTCTCATGGCATTCCCAATGCGCCAACCGATAGCGGCTAACCGGCAATTCAGGTGGCAGTTGCGCCAATGGCGAACGGGCTTCTTGCTGGTGAAATTCCAGCAAGCTCCAGTCAGCACCACGATCTGCCAGCCAACGAAAGCAGGCCGTAGCCACCGCCGGTTCGTCAGCGGCTCGCGCCACGAGATGCGGGCGATCGGTGTCATGCAGGACCAGAAACGACACCTTGGAGGCCTGCAACCCGAGAACCCGCTCTTCCGTATGTTTCAGAGGCAGATAGCCGATAGGCTCTTTGCCACGAAAGACCACCAGCAACCACAGAGTAAACCCACGTCCGCCAGGAAAGTACTCGTCGTACTGGTGGTAATGTTCGAGAAAACCAAAGGTAGAAAATGGATCCGGTCGCGATGACCCGCTGTTGATGGCATCCAGCGCTTCGCGCCATGGCGCTGCTTCGGTGAACGATTTAAAGCAGGAAAGAGAAAGGCCCGACTCCGCGGGCCTGGCAGCAACTTTTTGCAGCACTTCACACCCCATCCTTGGCGTGGCGGAGCAAGAAGCCCCGCACGCCTTGCATCATAGAGATGCAGGTATTCTCTTCCGTGCGGAGGCGCACCAGCACAGCGCCGGAACACTGCGACTGCAGCAAGGTAGCCGCCTAGACAGGGAGGTGTTTACGGTGCGATGAGCACCTTGCACTGGTGGGTGCGTTTTCGCAGCGCCTCGAAGCCAGCCGGCACTTCCTCCAGACGAAGGGTATCGGTGACCAAAGCGCGCGGCTCGGCCGCGCCACGATTCAATGCGTCGAGCGCCGCTTCGAACTCACCTCGGTTAAAGAAGGCCGAGGTAATCAGACGCACTTCTTTCGACAACATGGCGAAGCTATTGAAGGTATCGGGACGCGTACAAAGACCGAGCAGCAGAATGGTGCCGCGATTGCGAACTTGTTCTACCGCTTGTGCAATCAAGCCCGGAATGCCGACGCATTCAAAGACGATGTCCGCTTTTCCGCCGAGTGCTCGCTCGGCTGACCCGACCGGGTCCGTAGGGTCGGCGACGAAGGCGTGCGCACCCATCGTCAAGGCAAGAGCCTCCTGATGTCGCGCTATGTCCTGCACGACGACGCATGCAGCACCCTGCCGCCGCGCCCAGAAAGCTACCGCAAGACCTATGGGTCCAGCCCCCAGCACCAACACACGGTCCCCAGCCCGAAGGCCAGCCTGCGTAACACCATGCAAGGCCACCGCCAGTGGCTCCACGATGGCACCATCGGCAAGACTTGCGCTCCTTGGCAGCTTCACGCATTGGTTGGGCCGGGTGATCGCGTATTCCGCATAGCCTCCGCCTTGCAGACCGAAGCCCTTGCACCAGGCCGGCTCTCCGCGTTGGCAGCTTTCGCACTGCCCGCAGCTGACCAGTGGAATGACGGAGACCAAGTCGCCTTCAAACACACCCGTGGCACCGCGCCCGAGCGCCACCACTTCTCCGGCGAACTCATGCCCAAGAACATCGCCGGGGCCCTTGCCATAAGCCGCGTCTTCGGTCATATGCAGGTCGGAGCCGCAAATGCCGCAGCGTCCGACCTTGACGACGACCTCGCCTGGACCCGGAATCGGGTCCGGCAAATTCACCAAAGCCAGGGGCTGATGCAACCCCTGCATAACACAGGCTCGCATCAGTAAATTCCGGACTTGCCTGGAGCAAGAATTCCCTTGGGGTCGATGGCGTTCTTCAACAGCTTATTGAAGTCACGATTCACCTGACCATATTGCGCTGCCACCAGGTCCATGGACGGCACTCCAGTGCGATAACTGGCCCAGCCCTGCTCGCCGAAACGCGTGACCATCTCACGGTAGCAAGTGTCTGCTTTCTGTTCTTCAGCAGGGTCCGTCTTGTCGAACAAGAGCGCG
>CALPVO020000316.1 GCA_943327025.2 Janthinobacterium lividum | reverse complement strand
GCGCGCATCCCCGTTTACCGGGCGCTGGGCCTGCAAACCCGCACCATCGCTGTCAATCAAATGACCGTAGCGGCGGCGCGTGCACAAATGCTCGTCACCACCGAACGCATGGGCCGACAGATTCGTGCAGCGAAGGGCTTCGTGGGGCAAGACCTGAAACTGGTGGTGCTGCCGGAGTACTGCCTCACTGGCTTCCCCATGGGCGAGAGCATCCCTGAATGGGTAGCGAAGGGCTGCCTCGCGCCGGACGGTGCGGAATACACCGCGCTGGCCACGGTGGCACAGCAGAACGGCGTTTGGCTGGCTGCCAATAACTACGAAACCGATGCCCACTTTCCCGGGCTGTACTTCCAGGCCAGCACGCTGTTCAGCCCCAGCGGCGACTGTGCACTGCGCTACCGCCGGCTCGTGTCCTTGTACGCGCCCACTCCGCATGATGTGTGGCCAGCCTATTTGGACCACTACGGCCTCGAAGGCGTTTTCCCGGTAGCGGATACGCCGCTGGGACGCATGGCTGCGATCGCCTCCGAAGAAATTCTCTACCCCGAAATTGCGCGTGCCTTGGCGCTGCGCGGTGCCGAAGTGTTGTTGCACTCCACCAGCGAAGTGGGCAGCCCGCAGCTCACGCCGAAAGATGTCGCCAAGCGCGCGCGTGCCTACGAAAACATGTCCTATGTGGTGTCGGCGAATAGCGGCGGCCTCGAAGGCTGCGACATCCCGGCTGAATCCACCGACGGCATGTCGAAGGTGGTGGACTGGGAAGGCCGCGTGCTGGCCGAGGCAGGCTTCGGTGAAAGCATGGTGGCCCACGCCGAGATCGACATCGAAGCCTTGCGTCGTTGGCGCTTGCGGCCGGGCATGTCGAATATTCTCAGCCGCCAGCGCACTGAATTGTTCGCGCCCGTTTATGGCGGCCGCAGCGTGCATGCGCCCGGCTCGTTGCTCGATGCCAACGGCCAACTGCGCGTCCCTACCCGCGCCGAGTTCGCTCAACGACAGCGCGAAGCCATTGCTGGCTTGGTCGCGGCGGGCATCTACAAAGACCCTGCCCAATAAGTACACCACTGACTACACCCGTGAATTCATCCGTGACTACCACCATGAGTGCCCCCTTGAACGCAACGGCCAACGGCAACCAACCCAACGTCACTGGCACGGCTGGCATTCCGGTGCGGAATCCGCGCACCGGTAACACCGACTTTCTGCTGCAGTCGGCAACGCCCGCACAAGTCGCCGCTGAAGCGACACGACTGCGGGCCGCCCAACCGGCTTGGCGCGCCATGGGCGTGGACGCCCGTGCGGCCGCTCTGCTGGAGTTCCGCGACGCCCTGGGCCGCCACGAAGCGGCCATGATGGCTGCGCTCCATGCCGATACCGGGCGTGCCATTGAAACGCAGTCGGAACTGCGCGGCGTACGCGACACGCTCACGCGTTGGTGCAAGCAAGCGCCAGCCTTGCTTGCCCAAGGCAGTGCCCCGCGGGACATCGCCATTCCCGGCTTTACCACCCAGCGCTTGTGGGTGCCGTATGCACTCGTCGGCGTCATCTCGCCGTGGAACTTCCCGTTCCTGCTGTCGTTCATCGATGCCATTCCGGCCTTGCTGGCCGGCTGCGCCACGCTCATCAAGCCCAGCGAAGTGACGCCGCGCTTTGTCGGGCCCTTGCGCGCAGCACTCGCCGAAGTGCCGGCTGTGGCCGCCGTCGTGGGCGTGGTCGAAGGGGATGGCAGCACGGGGGCCGCGCTCATCGAAGTCGTGGACCAAGTGTGTTTCACCGGTAGCGTGCCCACAGGACGCAAAGTGGCCGAAGCAGCCGCAAAGCGCTTCATTCCCGCGCAATTGGAACTGGGCGGCAAAGACCCGGCCATTGTCACCGCCGACACAGACTTGGCCCGCGCTGCTGCGGCCATCGCCTGGGGTGGGTTGGCGAATGCAGGGCAGAGTTGTTTGTCGATTGAACGCGTCTATGTGGAGCGCTCGGCATATGAGCCATTTCTGGCGGCACTCGCGGCGCAAGTGGCCGTGCTGCGACTGAACGTGACCGACATTTCCAACGGTGAAATCGGTCCCGTCATTTCAGCCAAGCAAGTGGAAGTGGTGCGCCGTCATCTAGACGATGCTCGCGCCCTTGGTGCCCGCTTTGTCACGGGCGGCCACCTCATCGAACAGGGCGGTGTGTGGTGCGAACCCACTGTCATCGCCGATGCCACCCCGGAAATGCTCGTCATCGCCGAAGAGAGCTTCGCCCCCGTGCTGGCCGTAGCGCCGTTCGATACCGACGCCGAAGCTGTGGCACTGGCCAACGCCACCCCCTACGGCTTGAGCGCTGCCGTGTTCTGCAACGATGCCACGCGCTGTGAAGCGCTGGCCAGCCAACTGGACGCTGGCGGCGTCAGCCTGAACGACGCCGCACTCACGGCGCTCATTCATGAAGGCGAGAAGCAGGCCTTCAAGTTTTCGGGCCTCGGTGGTTCGCGCATGGGTACGGCATCCATCTTCCGTTTCCTGCGTGCACAGGCGCACCTGCGCAACACTGGTGGCCAGTGGGACCCCTGGTGGTTCCCCCGGCCCAATAGCGGCAGCGCATGATCGACAACACGCTTCCCGCCCTGTGCAGTTCGGCCCTGGCCATCGGCGTGTTTCACACACTGCTGGGGCCGGACCACTACCTGCCGTTCGTCGCGCTGTCGAAGGCTAGAGCTTGGTCTTGGCGGCGAACGTTAGTCATTACTGCCGGCTTCGGGTTGGCGCACACGCTAGGAACGGTGCTGCTGGGTGCTGCCGGCTTGACGCTGGGTTTGCAGTTAGGCTGGCTGCAGAGTGTGGAAGCGCTACGCGGCGATTTGGCTGCCAAGGGCTTGCTTGCCATTGGCATTCTCTACACGGCATGGGCCTTGTGGCGCTTGGCACGGCACCGCCCTACCCGCCATCACACACCCACCTATACCCACATCCATGCTGGCGCACCGGGGCACTCGCATCAGCACAGCGGTCACTCGCCTGAACACAGTGGGCACCTGCATGACCACGGGGCCGATGGCCACACTCACGGCCCACTGCTGGCGCCGCTAACGCAACGCGTAGCAAACAAACTCGCACCGAACCGCCAGCACCCTCATGCCCACCGGCACGAACACCCGGCGCCTGTCCTGTCCTGGGGCTTGTTTCTGGTGTTCGTGTTCGGCCCGTGCGAAGCGCTTATTCCGTTGCTGATGTACCCAGCGGCACACCACGATGCCGCCGGCGTGGCGCTGGTAACACTGGTGTTTGTGCTCGCCACCGTCAGCACCATGCTCACGGCTGTGAGCTTTTCGCTGTGGGGCTTGGCCAAGCTGAAGGTGGAACGCCTGACGCCCTATGCGGACGTCCTGGCCGGC
>CALPVO020000315.1 GCA_943327025.2 Janthinobacterium lividum | reverse complement strand
GCTCGCGGCCGGTCAAACGGTCGCCACCCGGCGTCGAACCCTGTTCGCGCAAACGCGCCAATTTGCCGAATAAACGGCTACCGACTGCTGCCGTCACGAAATGCTCGCCAGCAGACACCTTACGCAGCGCTGCCAGAAACACTTCAGGACTTTCTTGCTTCATCACATAGCCGTGGGCACCCATGGCGAGCAACCGTTCGGCATAAAGCATTTCGTCGTGCATCGACAGCACCAGCACACGCACCGCCGGAAATTGCTCCCGCAGCGTCCGCAGTACAGCCAACCCATCGTCGCTACCCAATGTCAGGTCCAGTACCACCACGTCGGGCTGCAAGCGCTGCACTGCAGTCAGCGCTGTTGCGGCGCTGTCCGCCTCGCCGCAGATCTCGAAATCGGGCTCGCCGGAAAGCAACTGGTTCAGACCCTCACGCATCAGTGGGTGGTCGTCCACCACCAAGACACGCACGCACCGCGCCGATTGATGACTACTCATGGATTCCCCTTCGGCCCGTTGACGTCATCGTCCCAGGCCTGTTTTTTTCGATAAAGGGTAGAAGGACTGACACCGAGTGCTGCCGCGGCACGCGGAATATTGCCGCCACAAGCCGCCACGGCAAACTCAATGGCCTCACGCTCCACCACAGCGAGTGGGCGGATGACCGAAAGATCGACAGTGACACCCGCCGCTGGCGGCACGGCGGCGGCCAGCGCAGCACCCAGCACAGCCAAGCGCAAGCGACCTGCGTCGACGGGCTTGGCAAGAAAGTCGACCGCGCCGAGATGCAGCGCTTCGACCGCCAGGTCCACAGAGCCGCTTTCGGTCATGACCACGACCGGCACGGCGAGGTGCGCCGCCTTCATACGACGCAATACTTCCAGACCCTGAATTCCAGGCAGCTGTAGATCGAGCATCACGAGCGCATAATCGCGGGCCGTGAGCTCTGCCAAAGCCTCTTCACCCGTGGCAACGCGAACCACGTGGAAGCGATCTTCAGGCAAGTACGCGGCGTAAACAGCCGCCTGTGCGTCGCTGTCCTCGACCAGCAGCAAACGACGACGACTGGCCAGCGCGTTCATCGCACCACCTCCTGCAAGGCCGCGCGCAAGGATTCCAGCGTCCGTGGCACCGTTGCCAGCAGCAGGCCACTGCACTCCAATGCCTCTGCGCGGGCCTCGCGCCGACAAGCTTCGTTCAGTCGCGATGCGTGCCGCTGCAAATCGTGCGCACCGAAGGTGGCAGCGCTACCTTTCAGCACATGGCTCTCACGGCCGAGTACGGCGATTTCACCTTGCTCCATCGCCGCAAGGATGAGCGCCGCCCGCCGCTCCAGTTCCTCGCTGAATATTCGCACCATGCGCGGCAGACGCTCTTGACCCACCTCTTGGGCCAGACGCCGCAGCGCGCCAGTCTCCAGTACCCGCTCTGCCCCGCGCTGTGCCAACCAAGCACTCGCTTCCGCCGGCGCGAGCTGGGCAGTGTTAACGGTGTCAGTCGTCGTACTCCGCAGCGCCGTCGCCCAACGCGCCACCGTCTCCATGAGCACACCGCTATCCACGGGCTTGGCCAGATAGTCATCGAAGCCCGCAGCCAGGAAGTCGGCGCGAGCGCTCGGAGCCGCATGCGCGGTCATGGCAACGACCGGCAGGCGAGACTGCACACCGCCCAGCCGCCGAATAGCCTGCAAGGCAGCGACACCGTCCATGACCGGCATGTCGATATCCATGATTACCACGTCATGCAGCGCCCGCAGCACCGAATCGACGGCCTCCTGCCCATTGGTGGCGATGTCCACCTCGCAGCCTCGCCGGCGCAGCAACTCGGTGAGTACCAAACGATTAGATTGACTGTCATCCGCCAGCAGTACGCGTAGGCGACGTTCCAGCAGGCGCTCCGCAGGTACCACGGGAGAAGCCTTTGCCGCCGACTGCAAACACTGCCGCAACTCGTCCAGCAACAGGGGCACCGACAGCAAATGGTCGGCGCCGTGGTCCCGCGGGGAACCTATGGCCATGGCAAACCCGTCCTGCAAGGCAGCTACGTGCACACCAGCGGCGCGGAACTCACTCAAGAGCGTAGCCGGCACACCGCCGGGGACACGCCCGAGCCGCAAGTCGATGACGACAAGGTCGTAGGGCACGCCAACGCCGCCGTCCAACGCGACTGCGGCAGCCTTTGCCGTGGCGACGCGCTCGACCTGCATTCCCCACGCTGTGTAGTGACGCTCAACTTGGTTGCCCAGCGAGCCTTCTACCAGTATCAGGATGCGCTTCAACGCCATCGCCGGCACCCCGACAGCGTCGGCCGCGCCGACCCCTTGCCAAGGCAACTCCGCCCAGAAGGTGCTGCCCATGCCAACTGAACTCGTCATGCCGATGCGGCCACCCATCAATTCGACCAGGCGCTGGCACATCGCAAGGCCGACACCGGCGCCGTCCCCTGCGCTCGCCCGGCCGCCTTCTTGACGAGACCTCGGCGCGAACACGGCGGCTTGCCGGTCCAGCGGAATAGCCGGGCCGTTATCGGCAACCTCAAGGCGCAAGTGCCCTGGAGCACCAAGCGAAAGTCGAAGTGCCACTTCTCCGCCCGGACTGGACCGAATGGCATGGCTGGCCAGATTCAACAGCACCTGCCGCAAGCGATCGCGCGCCATACACAGACGAGCCGGAAGGGCGATATCCAACTCAGTGGTCAGCAACACACGCTGTTGGCTGAGCCGAGGCGCCAACAACTGCACCACTCCGTCCAGCAAGCGTTCCGGTTCGAACTCCGCTGCCGCCAACTCAACCACTCCAGCATCGACGCGAGCGAAGTCCAGCACGTCGTCAAGCAGGTGGGTCAGCGCCTCGGCCGACTGCCGCGCGATTCTGACCAACCGCTGTTCTTCGCGGTCCAGCGGCATCTCGCCGAGCAGTTGGAGTGAGCCTGTGATGGTCGCCAGCGGCGTGCGTAGCTCATGACTCATGGCCGCCACGACAGCCGCCGTAGCCCGTTCGGCAGCCTCTGCGGTATGACTGGGCGCCACCGTTAACGGAGGGGAAGGCTCGGAGTTCATGCGGGACTGCCGATGCGGGAGTTGCCACCAAGTATGACACGACTTTGCATTTTGCAAAGCAATTTGCACAAAACGCAGGCCGCAGATGCCACCGCCGCAATGCCTTGCCTAGTGTCCGACAATCGGGCATCGACACCGGAGCCCTCATGGGCAGGGGCTTGGCGATGGTGTATCCCCTTGTTGGGGAAAGACAAAATGAGGCTCGGATGGCCAGATTCGAACGCGTACAGGAACTCGACCAATTGCTGCGCGGCTCGCGCGAGCCGTTGTCTTTGGAAGAACTGTGTTCCCGCCTGGAAGCCTCTCCCGCCACGGTCAAGCGGAGTATCCGTTTCCTGCGCGAGCAG
>CALPVO020000314.1 GCA_943327025.2 Janthinobacterium lividum | reverse complement strand
TTGCCAGCGCCAAAGCTGCCGCCAATGATGACCGTGAGCTTGGGAACGTTCGCGGTAGCCACCGCATGCACCAGCTTCGCGCCGTCTTTCGCAATGCCCGCGTTCTCCGCCTTGCGGCCCACCATGAAGCCGGTGATGTTCTGCAGGAAGACCAGCGGAATGCCCCGCTGCGTGCACAGCTGGATGAAGTGCGCGCCCTTCAATGACGATTCGCTGAACAGGATGCCGTTATTAGCGATGACGCCAACGGGATAGCCGTAGAGATGCGCGAAGCCGCACACGAGCGTGGTGCCGTAGCGTGGCTTGAATTCGTCGAAGCGGCTGCCATCCACCACACGCGCAATGACTTCGCGCACATCGAAAGACTTGCGCGCTTCTGCGGGGACCACACCATGCAGCTCGGCGGTGGCATAGCGCGGCTCCTCCGCCGGCACCATTTCCAGCTTCACGTCCTTGCGCGAGTTGAACCGCGCCACGGATTGGCGCGCCAGCGCCAAGGCATGCAAGTCATTGTCGGCGAGGTAGTCCGCTACCCCCGACAGGCGCGTATGCACGTCGCCACCGCCAAGGTCTTCGGCGCTGACTACTTCACCCGTGGCTGCTTTCACCAGCGGCGGGCCCGCGAGAAAAATGGTGCCCTGATCCTTCACGATGATGGCTTCGTCCGCCATGGCGGGCACATAGGCACCGCCGGCCGTACAGGAGCCCATCACCACCGCCAGCTGCGGAATGCCGGCGGCGGACAGATTGGCTTGGTTGTAGAAAATGCGCCCGAAGTGGTCCCGGTCGGGGAACACCTCATCCTGCGCGGGCAGAAACGCGCCGCCGGAGTCCACGAGGTAAATGCAGGGGAGCCGATTCTCCGCCGCGACCTCCTGGGCACGCAGGTGCTTCTTCACCGTAAGCGGATAGTAAGTACCGCCCTTCACGGTGGCGTCGTTGGCCACCACCATGCATTCGCGCCCCGCCACGCGCCCGATGCCGGTGACGATTCCTGCGGCGGGCACTTCGCCGCCGTATTGGCCGTATGCCGCCAGAGGGGAAAGTTCGAGGAAGGGGCTACCGGGGTCGAGCAGCGCGTCGATGCGGTCTCGCACCAGCCATTTGCCTCGCGCAGTGTGCTTGGCGCGGGCTTCAGCACTGCCACCGGTGACCACGCGTGCCAGTTCGGCGCACAAGTCGCTTACCAAAGCGCCCATCGCGTCGCTATTGGCAACGAACTCCGCCGATTGCGGGTTGATGGCAGTGCCTAGCACCGTCCCGGAGACCTGTGGAGGAAGCGGCATCATGGGTCAATTTCCACCAGACGACTTGCGCCCTGAAGTTAATTGTTGAACAATCGTATCATTCAATATTCGTACAAGGCAACCAGAATGGCTCTCTGCACCACTACCGACTTCGATTTCGGGCTGGACGAGACCACTAACGCGGTCCGCGAACAGGTGCGGCGCTTTGCGCAGGAAATTATCGCCCCCCGCGCCGCCGATATCGATCGCGACAACCAGTTTCCCCCCGAATTCTGGCCCCTGCTCGGTGAACAAGGGCTGCTGGGCATTACCGTACCTGAACGCTGGGGCGGTGCGGGGCTCGGTTACCTCGCCCATACCGTGGCCATGGAAGAAATCTCCCGCGCTTCGGGGTCCGTCGGCTTGTCCTACGGGGCGCACAGCAACCTTTGCGTCAACCAGCTCAAATTGAACGGTACCGACGCCCAGCGCGACCGCTACCTGCCAAAGCTGGTGAGCGGTGAGCATGTGGGTGCCTTGGCCATGTCGGAGCCCGGTGCCGGCAGTGACGTGGTGGCCATGCAGCTGCGCGCCGTCCCCGACGGCGACCATTTTGTCCTCAACGGCACCAAGATGTGGATCACGAACGGCCCGGACGCCAACGTCCTGGTCGTCTATGCCAAAACCGACCCCGCCGCCGGCCCCAAGGGCATTACGGCGTTTATCGTCGAGCGCGACTTCCCCGGCTTCAGCAGCTCCCCGAAACTCGATAAGCTCGGCATGCGTGGCTCGAATACTTGCGAGCTGGTGTTCCGTGATTGCCGCGTTCCAAGGGCGAATGTCCTGGGCGAAGTAAACGGCGGCGTGAAAGTGCTGATGCGCGGGCTGGACTACGAACGCGTGGTGCTGGCCGGTGGCCCACTGGGACTGATGGCGGCAGCCTTGGATGTGGTGCTGCCCTACGTACGCGAACGTCGCCAATTCGGGGCGGCCATTGGCACTTTCGAGCTGATGCAGGCCAAAGTGGCGGATCTCTACACCGAGTTGAACGCCTCGCGCGCCTATGTGTACGCCGTTGCCGCCGCCTGCGATCGGGGCCGAGTCACCCGTCAGGACGCTGCCGGTTGTATCCTGTACGCAGCGGAGCGGGCTACCCGGGCCGCACTCGAGGCCATCCAGGCACTGGGCGGCAACGGGTACATCAACGACTACGCCGCCGGTCGGCTGTTGCGCGACGCTAAGCTCTACGAGATTGGCGCCGGCACGCAGGAGATACGGCGCATGCTCATCGGCCGCCAATTGTTTGAGGCCGCGTGAGCCGGGCAACCACAACAAGGTAACGCTACGCTCTTCGCGTGGCGCCGAGCAGGCAGGTGCTGGTTTGAGCGTCGACTTCACTCCCGTCCGGCTGGTTCCCGCCTACCGCAAAGTGGCGGACGCCATCATCGAGCGCATCCTCGACCGCACCCTGCCGCATGGCGAGCGTCTGCCGCCGGAAGCCGAGCTGGCGGAAAAATTCGGCGTGAACCGCGGCACGCTCCGCGAGGCGCTGCGGGACTTGGAAAGCCAAGGCTTGCTCACGCGCCAGCGTGGCAGCAAGCGCATGGTGGTCACCCAGCCGCGTGCGGCCCAGTTGGCCGATGGCCTGCAGCGAGCTTTCGCCATTCAGGGCATAACGGCGCTGGAAGTCTGGGAAGCCCTGCGCGTGCTGGAACCGCCGCTGGCGGAAGCCGCCGCGCTGGCGCGAACCGACGAGGACATCGTCGCTTTGGAAGCCGTGGTGGCGCTCTACGCCGCGGACCACACCGAAGCCGGGCATGCCGTGGAGCATGTAGGCGCGTTCTTCAGGGCAGTGGCCAACGCGAGCCGCAACCGGGTGCTGGCGCTGGCGCAGGAACCGCTGGTGCGGTTGCTGGAGCCCACGCTAGCGCTGGTGATTGACCGTGTGCCACAAGCCCGCAAGCGCATTGCGGATGCTGAACAGCAAGTGGCACAGGCCATTATTGCCGGCGACGCACCCCGCGCCCTGAACTGGATGGGCAAGCACATTCGCGACTTGCGCCGCGGCTACGAGGTGGCGGGCATTACGCTCGACACCACGGTGAGCACCGTCGGCTGAAGCCGGCCGCTAAAGCTTTTCGCGCTGTCGGCGCCCGTTGCGCACGGAATAGCGCCCGCGTGCGTCCTGCACATCCAGGTTCAC
>CALPVO020000313.1 GCA_943327025.2 Janthinobacterium lividum | reverse complement strand
TTGCCGCGCACATCGGTCGGGTTTTTCTCGCTCCCCAGCCAAGCGGCGGCGGTGCTGCGCTCGAGTTTGGAAGCGACGCCGTAGCGGGGGAGCCAAGTGGCATCTCCCCCCAAGCGAAGGCTCGCTGTGCTGTTGCCCACGAGCGACTCACCCCCGGTAAGGCTTGCTGGCGAGATGCCCTTGGCTAGCAGCCAGGCCGCAAGCGGTACGGAGGGTACTGGCCCTGCAGCCGTTTCGAAATAAAGGGCTTCATGCCGGCGAACACCGTCGCCGTCGATATGGGCAGGAGCCAACGCGGCGCTGATGGCAACGCTGGCAAAACGGGCGAGTGGGGCTTCCACATCAGGTAGGGCGGGTGCATTCACGGCGTCTAGGCCGGGCAAGCCGCTCAATGTCGCCCCGTCCTGGGTGTCCTCAGCGCTGGCGTGGGTCGGGTCCCGTTGGGGTGCAACCAGCACGGCACGACCGGTTTGCCGCAGGGTTTGTTCCAGCAGGGCGTCATGGTCGAGTTCTTGAGCCCAGTTGCGCAGGCGCGCGGCCAAGGCAGGGTCCCGGTTGGCGCCCATGGCGTCGATCATGCTGCGAACCTGTGCGAGGTCGCGCGGCGCTTCCGGGGAGTTCAGCGGAACTTGCAGGACGACCGCCGTTGCGCCGGCGCGCACCAAGCGACTGTGTAGACGGGCAAGGTCCGACCGGGAGAGGCTGCTGGTTCCAGCGGAATTCCCGGGCAAAGTGACTACGCGAACGCTGCCGATCAGCGCCGGCTTGCCGCGCTGTGTCAGGTCCGTCAGGAGGCCGTCCAGCGTGGCCGGGACGATCTTGGCGACCGTGCCGAACAACAGGGCGAGGGCCCCCGCCGCTGCGGTGGCAACGACCAAGCGTCGAAACGGCGTGCTACGGGCGAATAGGCTGGCGAAATCCAAGGCGACAACCGCAGGGGTCCCGGAGGGACGATGGGTGAAGTATAGGCAGTGCCGGGCCATCACAGCGTGCCGCACTTCTCATTGATGCACCATAATCGAACGGGTCCCCAGCCGGGGACGGTCGGTTGGGGCGGTAGGGTCATGGCAAAAGAGAAGGGCGCGGCGGCCCGTGGTCGGACGGTTTATGTCTGCGGGCATTGCGGCGAAGAGTCCGCCAAATGGCAGGGGCAGTGCCCCGCTTGTGCGGAGTGGAACACGTTCACGGCGCTGCACGGCGTCGGCACTGCTGACCGGGCCGGCGGTCGTGGCGGGCGTGCCGAGGCCTTGGTGCGGGGGCGCGGGGCAGCTGCCGCCGGCAGTGTTCCGAGCGTCCTTTCCGGCTCGGCGGATGGCGAAGCCGAGCGTCTGCCCACCGGGCTCGGGGAGTTCGACCGGGTATTAGGCGGCGGCCTCGTAGTCGGTTCCGTCACGCTCATCGGTGGCGACCCGGGCATCGGCAAGTCCACGCTGCTACTGCAGGCGGCCGCTTCCTTGTCGGCTGTGACGCCGACGCTTTATACCACCGGTGAAGAGTCCTTGCGGCAAGTCGGGTTGCGGGCGCGCCGCTTGGGCTTGAATCCGGAACGCCTGCAGTTATTGGCCGAGACGGGGGTTGAGCAGGTTATCGGCGCGGCTGCCGATAGCGGTGCGCGAGTGCTGGTGGTGGACTCGATTCAGACCATGGTGGCGGAGGCTGTGGACAGTAGCCCCGGTTCAGTGACGCAGTTGCGCGAAAGCGCGGCGATGTTGGTCCATTTCGCCAAGGCCACCGGTACGGCCGTACTCATGATTGGCCATGTCACCAAGGAGGGTGCGATCGCCGGTCCGCGCATCCTCGAGCACATGGTAGACACAGTGCTCTATTTCGAGAGTGACTCCGGGAGCCGGTTCCGGGTAGTGCGCGCGGTGAAGAACCGCTTCGGTGCCGCGAACGAGATTGGCGTCTTCGCAATGGAAGAGGGCGGCTTGCGGGAAGTGCGTAACCCTTCCGCTATTTTCCTTTCGCGGCACGAAACGCCGGTCTCCGGCAGCGTAGTCATGGTGACGCGGGAAGGCACTCGTCCCATGTTGGTGGAGGTGCAGGCACTCGTCGACGAGTCCCATTCCACCAACCCACGTCGAGTAGCAGTGGGTCTTGAAGGGAATCGTCTGGCGTTGTTGCTGGCAGTATTGCATCGTCATGGCGGTGTGCTGCTGTCCGCGCACGACGTATTCGTGAACGTCGTCGGTGGTGTGCGTGTTAGCGAGACGGCGGCGGACTTGCCTGCTCTGCTGGCCGCGGTATCTAGCCTTGATGACCGCCCGTTGTCGCAGGATGTGGTCGCGTTCGGTGAAGTCGGGTTGGCTGGCGAGATTCGGCCGGTGCCCTTCGGTGACGAGCGCTTGCGCGAAGCGGCCAAGCACGGCTTCAAGCGCGCCATCGTGCCGAAGCAGAACGCTCCGCGGCGGGAGGATACGCATCTGAAGGGATTGGAGGTGGTCGGCGTCAGCCGGCTCGAAGAGGCGCTGGCGGCAGCGCGCGGCTAGTCTTCGACTGGGCTGCGGTCGGAACTGGCACTGGGTGCACGGCTATAGCCGTTGTTGCCTTGCACTAATTTCATCAGCAGCTTCAGGAATTTTTGTTTCTCGGTCGGCGAGAGCGGCGCCAGAATTCGCTCCTGCGCCCGCAGCACTCCAGGCTCTGCCTCATCGAGCAGCGCCAGCCCTTCCGGCGTGGCGGTTAGCAGGCGCAGGCGGCGGTCTTCCAGGGAAGGCTGCCGACGCATGAGATCGCGAGCCTCCAGCCGGTCGATGACGCTGGCGACCGTCGAGGTGTCGAGCCCGATGGTGGCGGCGAGGCTGCGTTGGTCCAGTGCGGGTTGGCGCGCCACGGTGAGTAGCGCCGCGAATTGGACGGGGGTGAGAGCCTGTCGTTCGGCTTCTTCAAGAAAAATGGCCACGGCAATCTGCTGCTGCCGCCGGATGAAATAGCCGGGCAGAGTGTCGAGGTCGATGGCATCGGCGGGCCGGCGTGCGCCGGTACCTTTGCGCGGCGGCATGCGCTTTAGCCCCAGTGGCGCCCGAGGATTCCCTCGAGCACAAAGCGGCTACCGAAATACGCCAGTGCCAACGTGACATAGCCGGCCAGCAGGAAACGCAGCGCTTGCCGCCCGCGCCACCCAAAGCGGTGACGACCCAGCAGCAGCGTACCGAAGATGCACCACGCCACGATGGAGAGCACGGTCTTGTGCACCAGATGCTGGGCGAACAGGTTCTGAATGAACAAGAACCCCGACAGCAGCGACAGCGACAGCAGCACGAAGCCGCCAAGAACCGCGCGGAACACTGCACCCTCCAGTGTTTCCATCGGCGGCAATGCCGCCAGCAGTCCCAGTGGGCGGCGTTGGCGCAGTCGCGCACTTTGGGCAGCCAAAAGCAGTACGAGGATGGCCGCAACGGAAAGCAGGCCAGCGGCTAGCGCGGACAACAAAATGTGCGCCACGAGTTCGGGACCCGGCGCGGTCTGTTC
>CALPVO020000312.1 GCA_943327025.2 Janthinobacterium lividum | reverse complement strand
TAGATGGCGGCCGCAGCGCCGGCGGGACCACCACCGACTATCAGCACGTCATACGGCGCACGCTCGTTCAACTTGGCGGCTTCACGGTCGGCGGCACCGGTGTCTACCTTGGCCAGAATTTCTTCCAACGTCATGCGGCCTTGGCCAAAGGGCTGGCCATTCAGCAGTACGGTGGGCACCGCCATCACCTTGCGCTCGGTCACTTCGGCCTGAAACAGCGCGCCGTCGATCATGGTGCTGCGTACGCGCGGGTTCAGCACCGCCATCAGGTTCAAGGCCTGCACTACATCCGGACAGTTGTGGCACGAAAGAGAAATGTAGGTTTCGAACTCGAGGTCGGTGTTTAGCGAGCGCACTTGTTCAATCGTCGCCGCGGAGACCTTGGGTGGATAACCGCCAGCTTGCAGCAACGCCAGCACCAGCGAGGTGAACTCGTGACCCATGGGCAGGCCCGCGAAAGTAATGCGAGCCGTAGCGCCAGGGGCGCCGACGGTAAAGGAAGGACGCCGCTCGGCTGTGCCATCGAGGCGCACCGAGACGAGCGGCGAGAGGCTGGCGATATCCGCCAACAGCGCCTGCAGCTCGGCGGACTTCGCGATGCTATCGGCATCGGCACTGGTGGTCGCAGTGGCGAGCGAGGCCACCAACTCCACGGGGCTGGTCAAGCGCCCCAAGTAGGCCTGCAATTGCGTCTTCAGGTTCTGGTCAAGCATGGCAGCGGTCTCGTTGGGAGTTCAGTCTTTGGTCGGGTAAGGCTAGGGGTTTGTTGGTTTTTGGTGGCCCGGGCGGTGCGCCTGGGTGTTTCGATACGGTCTTGCGGTCTGGCCGCCGGGCCCTCCCGCTTGGAGTGGGCCCGGCGTTGACTGGCGTCAGATCTTGCCGACGAGGTCTAGCGAAGGGGCCAGCGTGGCAGCGCCCGGGGTCCACTTCGCCGGGCATACCTGGCCCGGGTTGTTGGCCACGTATTGGGCCGCCTGCACCTTGCGGAGCAGTTCCTTGGCGTCACGGCCGATGCCGTTGTCGTGGATCTCGCACAGCTTGATCTGGCCTTCCGGGTTGATGACGAAGGTGCCGCGCAGCGCCAGTCCCTCTTCTTCAATCATCACGTCGAAGGCGCGCGTGATGGTGCCGGTGGGGTCGCCAACGAGCGGGTAGTTCACCTTGCGGATGGTGTCCGAGGTGTCGTGCCAGGCCTTGTGCGTGAAGTGCGTGTCGGTGCTGACGCCGTAGATTTCCACGCCGAGCGACTTGAAGGTGTCGTAGTGGTCGGCCAGGTCGCCGAGTTCCGTCGGGCAAACAAAGGTGAAGTCGGCGGGGTAGAAGAACACGACCGACCACTTGCCCTTGAGGTCGGCGTCGGTAACGGGGACGAACTCGCCGGCCTGGTAGGCAGTGGCCTTGAACGGCTTCACGGTGGTGTTGATGAGAGGCATGGTCTGAATCCTTGGCGTTAGAGGGGGTGGTTCGAACGGGCAGTACCGTCGCGATGGCTGAATGATGGATTCATCTATCGAAAATGACTAATCGATTGTTCCCATGTATTTGATAGCCGGTGCCTATCGGCCAGCAAACGGCGACAATGGCGCCATGGAAAGCACCGGAAACCTGCTCGAAAACGTGGCGCTGGAAAAGCCTACGGACACGCCCGATGAACGCTGGATGCGCCACGCTTTGGCGGCAGCACAGCAAGCCGCGACGGCGGGTGAGGTGCCGGTGGGCGCGGTGTTGGTGCGCGAAGGGAAACTGTTGGTGGCAGCGGGCAATGCGCCCATTGGCTTGCACGACCCTACCGCCCATGCCGAGGTGTTGGTTATGCGGGCGGCCGCAGCACAGTTGGCGGACTACCGGTTAGGCGGCACCACGCTTTACGTGACACTTGAGCCTTGCGCCATGTGTGCAGCTGCCATGCTGCATGCGCGCGTGGAGCGCGTGGTGTTTGGCGCTTGGGACCCGCGTGTGGGAGCTGTGGGTAGTCGCCTGAATTTGTTCCAGATGCCCGGGCAAAACCACCGCATCGATTTCATTGGCGGTGTGTTGGCCACGGAATGTGGCGCGGTGCTGAAGCGCTTCTTCGCGGCAAAGCGCGGGGGCTAGGGCTAGGGCGACCGAGAGCGCGGCGTCTGTTCCTTGCCTTGGCGCGGTGTGCGTTTGATGGGGCCTTTGATCTCTGCGGGCGCGGTTTCGTTGGTTGCCAGTGCTTCCGGGTCCGGCGCTACCCATTCCAAGATGTCCAGATAGGCGCGGACGTTGTCCACGAAACGCGCTGCCTCGTAGCCGCGCGCATAGCCGTGCTTGGTCTTCAGGAACCAGTGTTCCTGCGTCAATTGCGGCAGAACTGCGCGAACGTCTTGCCAGCGGTCCGGGTTGCGGCCCTGCTGCGCAGTGAGAATGCGCGCATCTTCCATATGACCAAACCCGATGTTGTAGGCGGCCAGCGCTAGCCACGTCCGGTCGGGTTCTGCAATACGTGCGGGCACCATCTCGCGTACTTCCAGGAAGTACTTCGCACCGCCATGGATGCTGCCGCGAGCCTCCTTGCGGTCTTTCACGCCCATACGGGCGGCTGTGCTTTCCTGGAGCATCATCACACCGCGCACGCCCGTCTTCGACACAGCGTCGCTATCCCATTTGCTCTCTTGATAGCCCATGGCAGCGAGCAAACGCCAGTCCACACCGTAGGCGGCGCCGGCCTCCTGAAAGTGCAAACGCACTGCTGGCAGGCGTTCGTGCACATGTCGCGTGAAGTTACGGGCGCCGACATAGTCGAGGCGCTCTGGGTCGGCGTAGTGGGGCGCCAACCAGCCTGCTAAGTCGGGCTGCACCGTCTTGAAGAACTGGTTCACGCGCTCCACTAGTGCTACTTCACGACGTGGCAACAGCCAAGCCAAGCGGGCACGCTCACGGAGTTCGAAAGCGATGGCGAGCTCCGGGTGGAAGTTGCGTGCCAAGCGGTATTCGTGTTCGTTGGCCACCGTGGCATCCAAGGTGCCGTTCGAGACGCGGTCGAGCAGGTCGAGCACGTACACGCCCGGGGTTTCTTTCCAAGGCAGCAAGGGCTTGAGCCATGGCAACGGCTTTAGCCAACCAGGGGCGGGTAGACCCGTGGCCTGCCTGATGCCAGTGGCTTGGGCGCTGCCGGAGACCATTTCGACGCGCAGCCCTTTCAACCCTGCGACACTCTTTGGGCGGTTGGGGCCCGGGCGGGTGATGACGTATTGCCTAGCCTCGGTATAAGCCGGGCCCCAGATGAGTTCCTTGGGTAAGCGCGGCGTGATGGCCAGGCCCGCTGCGGCGAGATGCGCCCGATTGGAGCGCACTTCGGCGGCCAGTTTTTCTGGAGTATTGAGAACGGTTAGTGTCAGCTTCACGCCTAGGGAATCGGCGAAACGGCGGGCGAGAGCGTACTCGGGCCCGTCAGGACCGTTCACCCCTTGCCAGTAGGCCGTGGGGCTGTTGCGCGTGGCCACACGCAG
>CALPVO020000311.1 GCA_943327025.2 Janthinobacterium lividum | reverse complement strand
TCTAGGAAGCGCTTCGCTCGACCTGCTTCGGCAAGCCGGGGAAACACTCGCTGGTCGCATCGCCTATGTGGAGCTCGGACCACTCGGAGTCCTAGAAGCCGCGACCAAAGCCGACGAGATGGAACGCCTTTGGCTCCGTGGCGGCTTTCCCGGCAGCTTTACCGCGCGCGATGACCAAACCAGTTTTCGCATTCGGCAGGATTTCATCAGGAGCTATCTGGAACGCGAGATTGCGCAGTTCAGTCCGCGACTACCCGCCACCACGTTGGGTCGCCTTTGGACCATGCTCGCCCACGCGCAAGGCACGCTGCTGAACGCCTCCCGCCTGGGCGCTGCCCTCGGAGTGAGCACGCAGAGCGCCACCCGGTATGTGGATTTTCTGGTGGACTTGTTGCTGGTTCGAAGGCTTCAGCCGTTTCATGGCAATGGCACCAAGCGGCTGGTGAAGTCGCCCAAGATCTATGTGCGGGACAGCGGGCTGGTGCACGCCCTGCTTGGGCTGGAAACGCTTGAGGACCTGCTGGGCCATCCGGTAACCGGAGCGAGCTGGGAAGGTTTCGTGCTGGAAAACTTACTTGCCGCCGCGCCCGAGCGGACGGAAACCAGCTTTTATCGAACCGCCGTCGGTGCCGAAGTGGACTTGGTGCTGGATTTGCCACGCGGCAAGCGGTGGGTAGTGGAAATGAAGCTGGGTACCACCCCTACGCTTTCGCGCGGCTTTCATGAAGCCTGCGACGACCTGCAACCGGAAAAACGTTTCGTGGTTTATTCCGGCCAAGAACGGTACCCGAAAACGGCACAGGTCGAAGTGATCTCGTTGACTGAACTTGCGATGGAACTACAGAAAGCCTAAGGCAGGTCTCCAAAATATATGTATTTTTTTGAAGTCGATTTGCTAGACATTTTGGATACCCATCGATATTGCGTTGCGCTAGTTATGCAACCGCACCTGCGGCCAGCGAGTAGAACCCGATAACTTGGCCCGCTGCTAAATGAAGAGAACTCGTGATCGGACGTCAGTGGGGTTGGCGCAGCCGCAAGCTTCAGTGTTCCCCGGTCGGCCATGGTGGCACCACTGCCATTAACCTCGCCAATCCGGGGTTTTCGATCGGCGGTGCATCCAGTATTTCTCGGAACACACGGTAAGCCTGCTCATCGACCACGAAGAATGTCTGGTCGAGCAATACTTCCTCGGCCCGCGCGCACGCGGCTTCCAACATGAAGTCGGAACGGCTTTTGCCCTGCGCGGCCGCGGCCTGGTCAATGAGGTCGCGTTGGGCGGGACGCGCGCGCAGGTTGATGGGGGCAGTACGCACAGCGACTCCGTGTTGTGTATCGCTTCGATACAAAACTATCGTCTCGCGTTTTTGGGTTGTCAACATCGGCGGCCTCCTTGCCAGAAGCTCACCTTATCGCTCCCACAAAAGAAAATGGCGGTCGATTCCTTACGGAATCGCCGCCAAATTCGTGGTTCCAGCGAAGGGACGCTCCGTTTTCAGCCCCGCCGCTCTATTACGGCCCGCCGTTTCAACCTGCCGGATACAACCTCGGGAACCAGCGTTCGACCACATCGATGGGAAGCCCAAGACGCAATGGCGCTTTATGCGAGCGCGAAACCAGCAGGCGTTTGTCGACCAACTCGGCCACCACGCGTCGCGCCGTGCGCTCGCTCGCATCGATGAGCGTGGGCACGCGACCGCGCTCCACTTCGCCCACTAGCAAAGCCTCGCGTAAGATTACGAAACTGCGCGCAGGAAGGCGTCCGGCGCTCTCTTCATCGCGCACGTACAGTTCCATGCGTCGCTGCAGTTCCGTTGGGTCAAGCAGCTCGCGCATGAAGCGCACCTGGTCCAGGCAGGTCTCCAGAAAGAACCGACAGAATTCCGTCAAAGCACTTTCGGACAGCGCACCTCTGCCGTCGAGGTCGTTGCGGCGGGGCTCATCGGCAGCCATCAGCAAGCGCTTGTAGTCCACCGAATGACGCGCCAGCCCGCGCGAAACGGACCAGAGCGCCGAGCCGATGCCAATCTCCAGCAGCATGGCATGTGACATCAGCCGCGCCACGCGCCCATTACCATCCAGAAACGGATGAATCCAGAGAAAGCGATGATGAGCGGCGGCAACCGCAATGACCTGTCGCGTTTTGGTGAGCCGGCTTGACGCGTAGGCTTGCTCGAACCGAAGCATGAATGGCTCGAGATCCTCGGGCACTGGGGCGATATGCCGCCCAACGGCGACGGTTCGAGAACGCAGTTGCCCCGGAACCACCGAAATACGTTCGCCCGTATCGGGGTTTTCTACCACGAGAAGACTTTCCGGCAGCCGCTGGCAAAACTCGCGATGGGTCCATTCCGTGAACGCACTTGCCGCCGATGGCCGTGGCAGCTCATCCAGTCGACCATCGATGATCCGCTGCACTTCCACATGGGCCCGCGCCTCGAGCTGCAAGTCCCGGCGGTGGGCGTCGCTGGAGTAGTCGGCCGCCAAGGCGCGGTCGATATCGCGCGGGTGGGTGTGGTGGCCTTCGATCAGGTTGGAGTAGTAGCAGTTCATGGACCGTACTAGCTCCGCGACCCCCAACCGAACCACGGGGTGCAACTGGGCCGAAAGCTCGCTGGCCTCGCGGGCAAGGTCAAACGCCAAGTTTTCGAGGACAGCGGTCCCCTCGGCCGGCATAAAGGGCTCGGCGGCGGCGGGAGTCATCGCCCATTCCTTGCGACATACCTGATGACCGGTTCCATGGCCGGAATATTACCAGTTAAATCATTTAGTTGAGCGAATTATTAAAAAATTTTTGGCCGGTAAAATGGCCAGTAAGACGACCGGTAGCGTGGCCGCCAACGACGGCAGCAAAAGCTGCCGTCGCCGGCGCCGCGCCAGTCGGCGCTACTTCACCCGCCCGGCCTTCCACGCGGCCAGCAGCTGGTCGTAAGCCACGGTCTCGCCCTTCGGGCGCTCGTTAGCCAGCTTCGCCCAAGGCGCAGCGTTGGGGCTCAGCCACTTCGCGGCGCTTTCCTTCGGGTTCAGCTTCGGCGGGCACATGGGCATGCCGGCACGCTGGAGGCGCGCCATCACCTGGTCCATCTGGTTGGCGAGGTTGTCCATGGCGGCTTGAGGCGTGCGCTCCCCGGTCACCGCCGTGGCCACGTTCTGCCACCACAACTGCGCCAGCTTCGGGTAGTCCGGCACGTTGGTGCCCGTCGGCGTCCACGCTACGCGGGCGGGGCTACGGTAGAACTCAATCAAGCCGCCGTAGCGAGCGGCGTTCTTCGTGAAGTATTCGCTGCGGATGTCGCTGTCACGTACGAAGGTAACGCCAACGATAGACTTCTTCAGCGACACGGTCTTGCTGTTCACGAACTGCGCATAGAGCCAAGCAGCGGCCAAGCGGTCCGGTGGCGTGTTCTTGAAGAACGTCCAGGAACCCACGTCCTGGTAGCCGTTCTGCATGCCGTCCTTCCAATACGGGCCATGCGGGCCAGGG
>CALPVO020000310.1 GCA_943327025.2 Janthinobacterium lividum | reverse complement strand
GCGGCTGGCCATGGCCATTTCACGCAGCGTCTTCGAACGTTCCTTTTGGCAAGCCACAATGGCCACCAGGTCCGCGTCTGCCGGCACCTCCAACCCTGCCGCCGCCAGCTGCGTCCGCAGCATGGTGGCGAGGCGTGCGTTGTCCGCCAACAGCATGTGCTGCTGGTTCAGCCAGGCGAGTTTGTCGGGGTTGATGGCCGAGGCGGACTTGTTCACGTCTTCGATGTCGAACAGTTCCACCAACTCTGCCAGCGTGAACAATTCTTGGTCGCCATGGCTCCAGCCCAACCGCGCCAGATAGTTCAGCAAGGCCTCCGGCAGAAAACCGTCGCGGTCGTATTCCAGCACGCTCACGGCACCGTGGCGCTTGGACAGCTTGGTGCCATCAGGACCCAGAATCATGGGCAAATGCGCATAGACGGGCACTTGCCCGCCCTCGCCCACCATCGCGCGCAACATGTTCAACTGGCGCGGCGTATTGTTCAGGTGGTCGTCGCCACGAATGACATGGGTAATGGCCATGTCGTGGTCGTCCACCACCACGCAGAAGTTGTAGGTGGGGTTGCCATCCGAGCGCTGGATGATGAGATCGTCCAGTTCCTTGTTCTGGAACACCACGCGGCCATGGACCGCGTCCTCGACGACCACTTCGCCTTCGTGCGGGTTCTTGAAGCGCACTACCGGGGTTACGCCGGCTACCGGTGGCTTGCCATGGCGGCAGCGCCCGTCGTAGCGCGGCTTGTCGCCACGGGCCTGCTGCTCCGCGCGCATGGTGTCCAGCTCTTCTTTGGAGCAATAGCAGTGGTAGGCCTTGTCCGTCCGCAGCCAGTCGGCGATTACTTCGCGATAACGGTCATAGCGCTTCGTCTGGTAGAACGGGCCTTCATCCGGGTTGAGGCCAAGCCAAGCCATGCCTTCCAGAATGACGCGAACCGCTTCATCAGTGGAACGTTCGCGGTCCGTATCCTCCACGCGCAGGACGAAGGTGCCACCGTGACGCCGGGCATAGAGCCAACAGAACAGGGCCGTGCGGACACCCCCGATGTGCAGCAGGCCGGTCGGGCTCGGAGCAAAGCGCGTGCGCACAGCGCCAGGGGAAGGCTTGGTCATGTCCGTTTCTTGTTCTCGGCGGCGAAAAAACTATGCTAGCAGAGCACGCCTAGCGCGGGATATCCACGGTTGACCGTCGCGCCGTGCCCGGCTATAGTTCGCGGCTCTTGGCGGGCGGTTAGCTCAGCGGTAGAGCACTGCTTTCACACGGCAGGGGTCACAGGTTCAAATCCTGTACCGCCCACCACTTCTCCCTGAAACCTCAGGGAGTTGCAGGCAGCCACCCGGCGCTTGTAACGTCCAGCTCCGCCGAGCTCCCGAAATCTCCGCGAATCGTCTTGGCGCCAGCGCTTAGCCATCCTGTGTGCACTCCGCGGGGCCGCGGCCGTGCAAATGCGGCCAGTTCAGGTAAAATTTGCGCTTCTTTCCTCCAACAGAGGGACATCCATGTCCTCGTTCAAAGTCACGGTGCCCGCCGGCGGCGCGAAGATCACCATCGTCGACGGCAAGCTTGTCGTCCCCAATAATCCCATCATCCCGTTCATCGAGGGTGACGGCACCGGCCGCGACATCTGGCGCGCCAGCGTCCGCGTGCTCGATGCTGCGGTGGAGAAGACCTATGGCGGCAAGCGCAAGATCCACTGGATGGAAGTGCTGGCCGGCGGCAAGGCCAACGAACTGGCCAACACCTGGCTGCCGGACGAGACGGTAGACGCCTGCCGCGAGTACCTAGTCTCCATCAAGGGCCCGCTCACCACCCCCATCGGCGGTGGCATCCGCTCGCTGAACGTGGCGCTGCGCCAGATGCTGGACCTCTACGTCTGCCTGCGCCCCGTACGCTGGTTCAAGGGCGTGCCCTCCCCGGTCAAGGCGCCGGAGAAGGTGGACATGGTGATCTTCCGCGAGAACACGGAGGACATCTACGCCGGCATCGAGTTCGAGGCTGGCAGCGCCGAGAACGCCAAGTTCATGGCGCTGTTCAAGGAGGCCTTCCCGAAGGCCTACGGCAAGATCCGCTTCCCGGAGTCCTCGGGCATCGGCATCAAGCCGGTCTCCAAGGACGGCAGCGAACGTCTGTTCCGTGGCGCCATCGACTACGCCATTGCCAACCAGCGCAAGAGCGTCACCATCGTCCATAAGGGCAACATCATGAAGTTCACGGAAGGCGCCTTCCGGAACTGGTGCTATGCCCTGGCGGAGCGCGAGTACCCCACCCAGACCTACACCTGGGAGCAGTGGGAGCGCACCAAGGCCACGAGCGGCGAGAAGGCCGCCAACGCCGAGCAGGATGCTGCCAAGGCCGCGGGCAAAGTCATCATCAAGGACGCCATCGCGGACATCACGCTGCAGCAGGTGCTGACGCGTCCGGAGGAGTTCGATGTCATCGCCACGCTCAACCTCAACGGCGACTATCTCTCCGACGCGCTCGCCGCGCAGGTCGGCGGCATCGGCATCGCCCCGGGCGGCAACGTCAACTACCTGACGGGCCACGCGGTGTTCGAAGCCACCCACGGTACGGCGCCGAAGTACGCGGACCTCGACAAGGTCAACCCGGGTTCGGTCATCCTCTCCGGCGAGATGATGCTGCGCTATATGGGCTGGACAGAGGCCGCGGATGCGCTCATCACGGCCATGGACCGCGCCATCGCGCAGAAGCACGTCACGTACGACTTCGCGCGTCTGATGGAAGGCGCCACCGAGGTGAAATGCAGTGAGTTCGGCGACGCGCTGATCAAGAACCTCTGAAGCCAACTGAGGAGGCGGGTATGACGACGGCCGAACCCTCCTCCCCGGTCGACCGCGTCCTCGCGCATACCTGCGCGACGGACGTGGCCGACGCGTTCGACGCCTACAACAGCGAATTCCGCGCCATCACCCGGCGCGCCCCGCAGCGCTTCGATGCGCGCGAATGGCTGGCCAGCCAGAAGGACGCCGTGGAGCGCATCGAGCTCTACGAGCGCTGCGTGGACCGCAGCGTGGCGGAGCTGCGGCTGAAGCTCGGTGAGGCTGCCCCTAGCCGGGAACTCTGGCGGGCGCTCAAGGAACACTTCACCACGCTCATTGGCCGGCGTCCGGACGTCGAGTTCAGCAAGACCTTCTTCAACTCCATCACCCGCCGCTTCTTCGGCACGGTGGGCGTCGCCGCAGACATCGAGTTTGTCGCCTTGGACCTGGACCCGCTCGCGGGCATCTCGGGCCATGTCGTCACCAGCACCTATGTCAACCGCGGCTCTGTCGCGCTGCTATTCGAGGAGGTGCTGGCAGATTTCCGCACCCGCGCTACGTGGCGGAATTTCGAGGCCAGCGTGATGCATGTCGCGCGCGAAGTGGAGGCCTTTCTGGACCTCAAAGACGAGCGTCGCGTCATCCGTGAGGTGGAAATCATCAGCCCAGTGTTTTGGCAGATGACACGCGCCTATCTGGTCGGGCGTATCGTCAGCCGCGACGTTGTC
>CALPVO020000309.1 GCA_943327025.2 Janthinobacterium lividum | reverse complement strand
TCATGCTCGTTCTCTCCTCGGCTCGCTCTTGCGCGTCTCGCGCGTACCCAGTTGGGCACGCGACTCTTCATTCAGCGGTAGGGCCACCAGCACACTGGCGCCGCCCTCGGGGCCATTGTGCGCTTCGATCCGGCCGCCGTGCTCTTCCACCACCTTCTTGACGATGGCGAGGCCGAGGCCAGTGCCCTTGGGCTTGCTGGTCACGTACGGGTCGAACACCTGGCCCATCAGCTCGCGCTGGAAACCGGGGCCGTTGTCCACCACCTCAATTTGCACCACGGGCTGACCATGCCATTCCGCACGGCGGGTACTCACCTGCACGTGCGGCTCGGGAGTGCCTTCCAGCGCTTCCATCGCGTTCTTCAGCAAGTTCGAAAGAATCTGCCGCACCCGGCCGCGGTCCGCTTCTACGGCCTCCAGACCAGCTTCCAGCGCCAGTTCCACCACGACCGGCCGCTCGCCCGCGCGGTAGAGTTCCGCCACTTCGGACACCAAGGCATTGAGGTCGAACGGCTCCAGTACCAGTTGTGGCGCGCGGGCGTATTCGCTGAAGGCATTCACCATGCCTTTCATCGCCTCCACTTGCTGCACGATGGTGTGCGTGGCGCGCTCCAACACCTGCGCATCCTTCTCGTTCATGCTGCCGAGGAACTTGCGACGCATCCGTTCGGCCGACAATTGGATGGGCGTGAGCGGGTTCTTGATCTCGTGCGCCAAGCGCCTCGCCACCTCGCCCCACGCGGCATCACGCTGCGCCTGTAGCAGCGTGGTGATGTCATCGAATACCACCACGAAGCCACCGGCCGTCTCGCCAACCACGGGCAAGGCTGTACAGGCACACATCAGTTCGCGGCGCGAACCCTCGTCGTGGATGGGCACTTGTTCGCGCCATTCCGCTTGCCCGGCCTGCAAGCGCTCACCGATGCGATCGAGAAACTGCCCGAGCCAGCGGTTCAATTGCGAGGCCTCGGCCAAAGCCAGGCCAGAGGTCTGTTCGGGGTCCACGCCCAGAATGCTGCCTGCCGCGGCGTTCATGCTGCGAATGTGCAAGTCCGGTTCGAAAGCGATAACACCAGTAGACAGTCGCGCCAGCACGGTCGCGAGGTTCGCGCGTTCTTTTTCGACGGCGGCGCGGCTCTGCTCCGTCTCGGCGCGCGCCCGCGCGAGGCGCTTGGTCATCTCATTGAACGAAGTGACGAGGTAACCGATCTCGTCGCGCGAGGGCAGCGACAATCGCGTTTCGAAGTCGCCCTTCGCTACCGCCCGCGTACCGGCGATGAGGTCCTGCACCGGTTGCACCAATCGCTGTGCCCAGAACAAGGCGCCGTAGACCGCCGCCAACAAGGACAGCAACAGCACCATCGTCAGCGTCAGCGCGAACGTACCTTTCAGGTAAGGGCGCTGGTAGGTGAGGCGGCCGTATTGCGCAGAAGCGCTCTGCACGCCTTCCGCCAACTTGGCGAGGCGGTCGGGGATGGCATATTGCCCCACCAAGACCAGCGGCTCTTCACCGGGTGCGCGGCCGGGCAACGGTGCTGCCGTGAACACGCCGTAGCCACCATCGCCGGTCGGGTCGAGACTGACGAAGGGACGGTCTTGCCGCGTCTGCATCAACACGTCTTCGCCGGGAAGCATGGGCAAGGCCCCGGCGCCGGCCGAAGACGAAAACGCCACCAGTCGTCGGTTCGCACCGACGACAATCATCTCTTCCGCGCCATTGGCCCGACGAATGCTGTCGAGACGAATGACCACACCAATCTCGCTTTCGCCCGACAGCTCGCGCGCGGCGCCTTCCGTGCGCGCCAGAAAGTCGCCCATGCGCAGGCTCAAGCTAGAACGGGACAAGGTGAGCGCGTCCGCGAAACCTTGCCGCACGTTCACATCGAACCAGCTGTCGATACCGCGGTTCAAGAACTGCAGCGACAGCCAGTACACGACCAACAGCGGCACCACGGCCAGCACCGCGAAGGTGCCGACGGCGCGCAACATCATGCGCGAGCCGGGCACATGCCGACGGTAGTCGAGGGCCAAGCGCCAAGCCTTGCGGCCAATGAGCACCAACAGCACCAAGATGCCGATGCCATTGACCCCGAGCAGCAAGGGCTGCAAGCGTGCGAAAGCATTCGCGTCCGCGGCGGTACGCGACATCAAGCCCAACGCCAGCGTCACGAACGCCAGACCCAGCGAAACCAGCACCACCGGCAGGTAGCGCGTCCAACCCCAGCGCGCAGGGCCCGCCGTCGCTTGCGTGCTGCCCTGCGCGGCGTTCACTGCCGGACCGTCCAGGTGTACCAGTCGGTGGTGCGCTGCCACTGCACCCAGAACATCAGCACCTTCAAGCTGTCCGGCATGCCGCCCACCTCGGCGGTGGCGCGCAGCGAAGCTTCGTAGGTGGCGGAACCCCGCAACAACGGCGCATCAATGATGGGTATAGCCCGCGGACGGGACAGGTGGTCCAGCGCCGCGGCCTGGTTCGGCCACGAGGTCTGCAGGCCAGTGTTCAGGTGCGTGACCAACCAGCGGTCGGAAAGCGCGTGATACTGCAAGCGCCAGCGCTGCTCGATCTCGGCGGCTGACGCATCCGGCAAGAAGCGTCGCTTGCGGCGCAACTGGCTCTCAAGCGTCAAAGTCACCGGCACCCCATCGCGCAGCGCCTCCAGCGCCGTCGCCGACAAGCCCAGTTCCAAAGTGGCGTTCAGTTGCATGACGCCATCGACCGGCTCCATGTAAGCCGAGCGCACCTCGAAACGCGCATCTTCCGCAGCAACGGCCCCCGGCGGCAGCGCGCACAGCACCAGCGCCACGCAGAATGCGACAGCGGCGACGAAGCGGCGATGTAGGGCGACAACTAGCACTGGTTAGAGAATCCGTTCACTGCTTTCCGTCAGTCTGACGCCGCAACACGGCGTAGCCGAAACCGTCTTGGTCCGCCGCGCCGGGGAGCAGCACCAGCCCCGGCAGACCGGGGGACACCACTGCAGGCAGCGCTTCCAGAGTCAGCCTAGCAGACTCCGTCACGTCCACGGCTTCCGGGGTCTCGCGAAGGAACCGGCGCACCAGCAAGCCGTTTTCCGCCTTCAGCACCGAGCAACTGGCGTAGAGCAACAGCCCACCCGGCGCCAGCAAGGGCCACAGGGCCTTCAACAGACGCTCCTGAGTGGCCACGAAACCGGCGATGTCGGTGGCGCGGCGCAGCAGCCGAATATCGGGGTGGCGACGGATGACGCCCGTACCCGAGCAAGGCACATCCAGCACGATACGGTCGAACAAGCGCCCATCCCACCAAGTCGACGGCTCCGCAGCATCGGCCACCAGCACCGTGGCGCGGCTTGCCAACCCCAAGCGGGCAAGGTTCTCGTCTATGCGCGCCGCGCGAGTCGCGTCGTCGTCCAGCGCCACCACCGTCGCGGTGGGGAAGGTTTCCAGCAGATGACCCGTTTTGCCACCGGGGGCAGCGCAAGCATCCAGCAAGCGCAGCGGCGGCGCAGCGCCAGCGTCTGCCG
>CALPVO020000308.1 GCA_943327025.2 Janthinobacterium lividum | reverse complement strand
GCATCGATGATGCGCATATGTATGGTCAAGGAAGCCGTCGACTTGCCGCCGGTCAACTTCACTCCACCAAAGCCGATGCCACCTTCAACGCCGCTATTTCCGTCGTCCAGAGCGGTCAAAGAACCCAAAATAAAATATTTTATTCCCGGCACTTTCGGCAAAGCAGGTGCGCCGCCAAACATCTTCGTCGCAGTATCGTTGCTGTAGAGCTCGAACAGGCGCCTGGCAATTTTCTTGTCGACGATCTTGAAGCGATTGGTAGACATCATCGTGCTAACCAACATGTTTGATAGGCCGTCGCCAAGGCCATAGTTCACTTGTATGCCGCTGTCGGCATTAATCCAGTTTGCTTCAGCCTTTCCGGTAAGCCCGTCCTCGAAAGCAAGGATGGCTATGCCTATTTTTTCACCCGCATAGCTCGGCCACACCACCCCCGTGTAAGTCGGGTCAATGACCTTGTCCTTTAGTTTGTTTTGCGCGAAAGCACTCTCGTAAGAGAAGCAGCACGCGAAGACGAGCAAGGCGCCCGTCATGAATTTCAAATTCTTCATGGTTGTTATCCCCACATAGGTAAAAAATCACTGGTCCGGGCGAAACCTCGCCGAAACGCAAGCACGAACCCGGTCGAAATACCCGGCGATCTGCCTTCCCCTGCCGCTGGTGTACCCAGCTTTTGCCGAATCATGCGCCGCACTAGCGCGCAGGGATATCCCTCAATCGAGGTATTCAATTGGGCCGCAATCAATATGCCTGTCGGATTTGCAGTGCAGTTTTGCAATTGGGGAAATGGTGGGGGTTAGTTGGGCGAATGAGCAACGAGACGGCACGCAGAAACTAGTCGTTTAGGTATCTGCTGACTCGGAGAACAACCATCAGGTCGCCCCATCCGTTCGGCTCGCCGGCAGCCCCCGTCTCCAGCGTCAAATCGATTGGGTCACGGCAGATACAGCCCCAGCGCATTGACGGAACCGAGAATCACTACCAACCCAGCGCCGGCTATGGCGAGTACCGCACCGTGCCAGCGGACAAGATGCTCGCGCCATCCTGCCGCGGAAGAACGCCACGCCTCGACACTACTCCAAGCGACAACGGCTGTGACCACAATCAGGAAGTTGGCCAGCAGCGCAAACACCGCCCAGCGGCCGGGATGCGCAGACAGCAGGTAATAGGCTAGGCCACCTGGTCCATGGAAGGCGAACATCACTAGCGGCATGGCCATGACAGTCAGCGCGCCAAGCATGGCCATCAACCGGCCTACCGAACTAACTCGGCTTTTAGCCTGCCAGAAGACGGCGGCGAGTCCACTCAGTAACACAAGCGCAAGCCCCAGCGCCCAACGGCCGCGTACACGCAGGTCAGCGATACCAGACACGCGCTGATACATGTCAACACCGAAGGGGTGCACCAACCCAGTCAACCGCCCCTCGGCATTGCGCGTAAAGGCATAAAGCGGCCCTGCCCAGTCCGGGCCTGGCGTGAAGTCCTTTTTCCAGAAGCGGTCTCCGCCCACGGGGACATAGCCGTCGACACCAGCGATACGCAGGCCGCCCCGACCGTCCTCGGTCACCCTCATGACAAAGTCGTTGGTGTCAGAATCGCCGCTGCTGGCACCGATGAGGTCGAGCAGAGCCTCCAGCGTCGAGTGGTTGCGCTGAAGTTGCTGGTATCTCCCAACATATTCGCCCAGAGGCGCCTCAGCGCCGGGCTGCGTCTCGTACGTCTGGGCTCCGAACAAGCGCGTCAACAGACGCGCACGAACTTCCCAAGCCGGCATGAAGCGAGCACTGCCCGTCGCGTCACCAACGGTGGCGATGAAGATACCCAGTTTCTCCTCTGGCATGAGCGTCAGCATCGAAATGTTGTAGGGCCAGTTACCGCCGTGCTCAACCAAACGCCGACCGTTCCAGCTACCGGTAAAGAACTGCATGCCAAACTGGTTGACGGCCGCATGATTGCCAAAATGTGGCGCGTGCATCGTCGCTAGCGTCTGCGGCTGCAGAAAGTTGCGTCCTGCGAACTCGCCGGTTCCCAAATGGGCCTTGATGTACTGCGTCATGTCTCGCGGGGTGGCACTGATACCGCCGATGGGTCCTGCATACGCGCTGAACGGCAACCAGCCCAGTTCCTCCGGAGACGTTCCTTGGCCAAGGCGATAGGCATGCACCAGCGCTTCCGGCCGCTCCGGGCTTAGGTTAATCCGCGTGTGGCGCATACCCAGCGGATTAAAAATGTTCTCTTGCATGTACTGATCGATGGGCCGTCCTGTGACGTCCTCTACCAGGACCGCCAACAGGCCGGCACCAGCGTTCGCATACAAAGAGTACTGACCCGGGGGATGGGCAATCTCTGCCACGACGCTACGAAGCGCGTCCGGCGTGAGTGGCCGCTGCTGGGCTTGGAGCGCGGCGAGGCCGGCATTGCGTAGCTCGAAGCCGGCGGAGTGGGTGAGGAGGTGCCAAAAAGTCACCTGGTCCCCATAGGGAGGCGGTAACTGAATGCGCTTCAGGTACTTGTTCACGGGCTCATCAAGCGAAGCGATTTGTCCGCGCTCCAGGAGCTGCGCCACTGCCGTGGCAGTGAAAGTCTTGGTAATGGACCCGACGAGAAACTCGCTCCGAAAACTATTCAAGGGTTCGCGGGTCACCCAATTGGCATACCCGTAAGTCCGGTCAAGGATGACCTGATCGCCCGAAACAACTACCAGAGCCAACGCGGAGTAGCGGTTGGCAGAAGCAGACCCACCGAACTCGCGGTCCGCCCAGGCTGCCAAGGCCGGTACATCGATAGTCTGGGGGATGCGTGAAGCGGCTATTTCGGCGTGCGCCGCCTGCCAACCCATTCCCCACGCCGTCAGCAGCGCTGCGAGCCCGTGCAACCATGGCCGTGGAGAGGCACTATAAAACCAGAGCCGTACAGCAACAATTCGGGCCAGCACTTTACCGGCAAGGTCCTTCTTCATCACCCGAACATGGCTCATATCCTGTTCCTCGATGAATACGTGATTGACTAACCAGACTTGTGCTCTTAAAAAACAGTCAGCTTCAATCTATGACCTTACCTTCCTGAAGGAAGACAGCGTACTGCTTGATAACCTTGTGGAAGCGTACCAAAAATGAGCAGCCACTCCCTCGAGGATGGCAAATTCTGGGGCACGACCCGTCTACCCCCACCCCATAGAGAAATCTATGGTCCCTTCACCCCTTAAACCGCGCATAAATAATCTGGCTAGCACTTTCCCAACGTGGCACGGTGGGCGTGTAGCGCTCACCCGCCTGCATCCGCTCCGCCGGCGCATCTACTCGTCCAGCGCGCCGTTGTAGGCCACGGTGCGGATACACAATTACGAAATATCAAACTGGCTCAAAACGAGCTATGAAGCGCTGATAGTAGACACGACTGAAACTCTCGAATCCGGAATCGATGCCGACCAGAAACCACGCCTCGCCTCGATCATCGGCCCGGATGATTAAAGGTGACGGGATAGGCGTCGAGAGAGACTTGGTTTCCCACCGCCGAG
>CALPVO020000307.1 GCA_943327025.2 Janthinobacterium lividum | reverse complement strand
TGCGTAGAATCTGCCCGCATGAGCGCAACCCCAGTTCTTGAAGTTCTCATCATCGGCGCCGGTTTCGGCGGCATCGGCATGGGCATCCGCCTGCGGCAGGAAGGGGTAGACGACTTCCTCATCCTCGAACGCGGTGACGATATCGGCGGCGTTTGGCGTGACAACACCTACCCCGGTGCCGCCTGCGATGTGCCGTCGGTGCTGTATTCCTTCTCGTTTGCGCCGAACCCGGAATGGTCCTGCGTCTATCCGCCCCAGCCCGAAATTCACGCTTACCTCCATGACTGCGCGGAGAAGTTCGACCTGAACTCGCGGGTGCGAACCGGCGCCACGGTAGCCGACGCCACCTGGGAAGAACTGCCCGGTTGCTGGCGCGTCACGCTGGACGACGGCACGATCTACCGGTCGCGGCTACTGCTCAGCGCCGTGGGGCAGCTCAGCCAGCCTGTCCTCCCGCGCCTGGAGGGCGCCGCCGATTTCAAAGGCCTGTCGTTCCACTCAGCCGCGTGGCCTGCGGGGCTATCGTTGGCAGGAAAACGCGTGGCCGTCATCGGCTCCGGTGCTTCTGCCGTGCAATTCGTGCCCGCCATCGCGCCGGAGACTGCACGCCTCACCGTGTTCCAGCGTTCCGCCAACTACTTGCTGCCGCGCCAGCAGCGCGCTTATACGCAGCTGGAAAAGTGGCTACATGCGCACCTGCCGCCCTACCGCGCGCTGGTGCGTTTGAAGACTTATCTCAGCCACGAAGTATTGGCCTTGGGCTTTGGCCGGCTGAACGGCTTGTTCAGTGCCGTGGCTTCCAAGCCCTTCCGTGCCCTGCTGAAGCGCCAAGTGCCTTTGGCTGCCACACGCGCGGCACTGACGCCCGACTATCCCGTCGGCTGCAAACGCGTGCTCATTTCCAGCGACTACCTGAAAACCTTCGCGTTGCCGAACGTGGCGCTGACGACGACGCCCATTCGGCGCGTATTGCCCGATGGCATCGAGACCGAAGACGGCGCCGTGCACTTGGCGGATGTGCTCATCTATGGCACGGGCTTTAATGCCACGGACTTTTTGTCGGGCCTGGAGATTCGCGGAGCGGGTGGCCAGCGCTTGCACGACCTGTGGCGTGAAGGGGCCGCGGCGCACTTGGGCATAAGCGTTCCCGGCTTCCCCAACTTCTTCCTGCTGTATGGCCCGAACACCAACCTGGGCCACAACTCCATCCTCTACATGCTGGAAAGCCAGTTCGACCATGTGCGGCGCTGTCGCCGCAAGCTGCTGCGTGCGGGCGCAGTCGCCATGGAAGTGGATGCCGGCATATACGAACGCAGCCGCCGCGCCACGCAGCAGGCCTTGCGCGGCAAGGTGTGGAGCCAGTGCCACAATTGGTATACCGATGCGCGCGGCCACAACCCTACCAACTGGCCGGGGTTCACGCTCAGCTATCGCTGGCAAGTGAAGTACGGTTCACTGAACGCTTACCGCTTGCTGCACGCAGTGCCCGGGCTAGAAGGCGCCACACCCGATGCCTTTTCGGCCACGCTGAGTGCAGTGGCGCTCGACCCACCGCCGGGCCTGCGTGAACGGCTTACTGCTTCGGCGCAGCGCACGGCGCTACGCTTTCTGTTCCGCGGCTACATGGGCCCACCGCGTGACGCCTTGGCCCAACGGCGCATGCTGGCGCGTCTTAGCCGCCACCCTCACCCGGCGCGTGGGGTCGCGGCCAGCGATGTAGTCCTTGGCGGTGTGCCTTGCGAGCACTTACTCCCCGAACGCATGGCGCGGCTCGCCGATGGTTCCCCGGCCGGCGCACTGTTGTATTTGCATGGGGGTGGCTTCTGCATCGGCAATCCGCTCAGCCATCGCCCGCTCACTTCGCGCTTGGCGCGCGCCACCGCGCTGCCGACTTGGGTTCCCGACTACCGCTTGGCACCCGAGCACCCTTTCCCGGCGGCCATCGATGATGTGGTGGCTTCGTACCGTGCACTGCGGCGGTTGTACCCCGCTGAACGTATTGTGGTGGGCGGCGACTCCGCCGGTGGCGCATTGGCCATGGCACTGGCGCTGCAACTCCGCGAAGACGGTGAAGCGTTGCCAGCAGCGCTGCTGCTGCTCTCGCCAGTGACGGACCCGACCTGGCAAGGCGAGAGCATCAAGACCCGCGCAGCGGTAGACCCCATGCTCCACCAGGCATGGCTCGAACAAGCCGTCGGCTGGTACAACGCGCCCGCTACCGCCATGCTGCACCGGCCGCTGGAACTGGATTTGCGCGGCCTGCCACCCTTGATGATTCAAGTGGGCGACCAAGAGATGCTGCGCGATGACTCCATCCGCTTGGCCGCACATGCAGCACGCTGCGGCGTGCCGTGCCGCTTGGAGCTTTACCGGGAACGCTGGCACGTGTTCCAGTTGCCGCCGAATGCGCTGCGCTCGTCCATGCAAGCGCTCGACGCGCTCGCCCGGTTCACACGCGAAGCCGTTGGATTGTAAGAGGCAGCTTGCTCCCGAAAGCTAATTGTAGAAGCGAGCTTGCTCGCGACAGTCGGCAGCAAGCTGCCTCCGACAATGGAAATGCTCTTGTGGGAGGTGGCTTGCTAGCCGGGCTTCAGCGACGCAGTGCCTTCAAGGCCTTCAACATGGCCGCCTCGCTGCCAAACGAGCGGCCCTTCAACGGGCCCTTATGGCAGTGATAGATACCGGTGGCTTGGTTCATGTGACAGCCGTGGCGGTCTTGTCCACCCGGGTGGGCGCTGGCGGCGGATGAGATGAACGCAAGCCACGTGGCGAACAAGGACCATCGAATGAAACCGCGGGGCATCGCCATTTTCTCCAAGGGCTCATTCGCTCATCGCCTCGTATGGGGCTTCGCGCTAAGCCTCGTGACCTTGCCAGCACTCTCTGCCAATAGTGCCGTGACTGTCAAACCATCGCCGACGGCCGCGATGGCGACGGCGACGGCGATGGCGACGGCGACGGCGACGGCGACGAATTGTGCGGCGCTCGGCAACATGGGCAAGCCCGGTGCGCGGGGCATCTTTCTGTGCCGCAAAGGCTATGCGCTGGCGTTCGACGTGAATGCCAAAGTGCCGCTGTGGGTAGTAGAGAACCTGACGCGCGAGCGGTCGTTGATCTTCGACAAAGGGCGCCGCAGGCCGTTCACCCAAGACCCGGACCTGCCGCCCGGCACAAGCCCGCGCAATGAAGATTTCCGCGGCGGCGTCTACGACAAAGGCCACATGGCGCCCGCCGAAGACAGCGACTGGGACGCCGAAGCCAGCCGAGAGACTTTTTACCTTTCCAACGTGGCACCGATGGTGGGCCGCAAGCTGAACCGCACGCTGTGGAAGCGGCTGGAAGAAGAGGTGCGCAACTGGGCGCAGTGCAGCAACCAACTCTACGTGGTTACTGGGCCCGTGCTGCCCACAGACATAGCGCGCGCGCAGCGTATCGGCTCTTCACGGGTGGTAGTGCCGACGCAGTTCTACAAGGTGGTCTATCAGCCAAGCACGCGGCGTGCCGCGGCCTTTCTGGTGCC
>CALPVO020000306.1 GCA_943327025.2 Janthinobacterium lividum | reverse complement strand
GGTACAGCGTTATGCCGCTGGCGCTGGCGGTAATGCCCCAGAAAAAGAAGAACCCCAGCCCGTAACCGGCCAGACGGCCACTCAGCAGGGGGGAGGGAAGGGCGCAGGCCGCCAGGACCAAGGGGTCTACCCAAGCGAACATGAACATGGTGGCCATGCCTGCCGTCAGGAACGACGGCCAGAGAACCATGGCGAGATTGCGCCCCGCTGGAGGCCACGTCGCGGGTGTAACCTCCGGCAGTTCGTCGTCCACAGCGTCCGTTTCAGTGGGCTTGGGTGCCTGCGGTGTCGGTTGGTTCATGCGCGCCCCCCTCTGGCGAATCGGTCGCTTCCTGTTCTTCCGTTTCCTCATCCGTGGCACCGGAGAGGTTCAAGACGTACGCGGTCAGCAATTTGACGCGAGTGGCACCGAGTATGTCGGCGTGTGCCGGCATCTGGTTATTACGGCCTTTGGCTACGGTTTCGCGAATGGTTTCGATGTTGCCGGCGTAAAGCCAGATGTTGTCGGTGAGGTTCGGGGCGCCGAGGGCGATGTTGCCGCGCCCATCGGCACCATGGCACGCCACGCATACGGTGGCGAACTGCTCTGCACCAGCTTTGGCCTGGCGTTGAATCTGTGCATCACCGGGGTGCCCGGAGAGCGCCAGCACGTAACTGGATACCTGCTCTACGCCTTCAGGGCCGATGATTCCTTCCCAAGCGGGCATGACAGCCACGCGGCCTTGGGTGATGGTGGTGGTGATAGTGGCCGGGTCGCTGCCATGCAACCAGTCGCCATCGGTGAGGTTGGGAAAACCTTTGCTGCCATGCGCGTCCGTGCCATGGCAGGCTGCGCAGTGGTTGGCGAACAAATTGCGAGCGGTGCGCATGGCGTTGTCGTCATGGCGCAGTGTGTCCAAATTCATGTGGTCGTATTTGGCCAGTTGGACGTCGCTCTGCTTGCGTGCCGTGGCGACATCGGCGGCCCACGCGTTCTCTTGCGTCCATCCGAGGCGCCCGGCGAAGTTGCCAAGGCCCGGGTAGAAAGCGAGATAACCCAAGCCGAAGATGACGGAAGCGTAGAAGCCCCATAGCCACCAGCGCGGTAACGGGTTGTTGTATTCGCTGAGGTCGCCGTCCCAGGTGTGCCCGGTTGTCTCCTCGGAAGGGCCTTGGTCGCCAGGGCGCTTGCGAGAAGTGGCCCACAGCAGCCACAGCGCGCCGGCGATGTTGATCGACGTCAGGATGATGACCCAGTTGCTCCAGAAACTGCTCATGGTTGTTTCTCCTGCGGCGCTTGGACGTCTTCCTCGAGTGGCAGCCGTGAAAGTGCCTCGAACTCGCTGTTACGACGGTGGCTATAGGCCCAAATGACTGTGCCGATGAAGGCCAGCATGGCCAGCAGAGTGCTAATGCCCGATAACAATCCGCTCATGGTTCAGCGCTCCCACGTCTTGGAGGCGATGCCCAGGCTTTGCAGATAGGCGATTAGCGCGTCCTGTTCGGTCTTGCCAGCCACCTCTGCGGGAGCAGCGGCAATTTGTTCGGCGGTGTAGGGAACCCCCACGCTTTGCAGCGCCTGCATGGAGGCGGCGATGTCCGCGCCATCCAGCGTGTTTTCGGCCAGCCACGGGTAGCCCGGCATATTGGACTCGGGCACCACATCACGAGCGTTGTTGAGGTGAATGCGATGCCATTCGTCCGAGTACCGGCCGCCGACACGAGCGAGATCCGGGCCGGTACGCTTCGAGCCGAACTGGAAGGGGTGGTCATAAACCGACTCGCCAGCCACCGAGTAGTGGCCATAGCGCTCGGTCTCGGCGCGTAAAGGGCGAATCATTTGCGAGTGGCAGTTGTAGCAGCCCTCGCGGCGATAGACATCGCGCCCTGCCACTTCCAAGGCGCTACCGGGCTGAACGCCAGGTGCCGGTTGGGTGACGATGCCTTCCGCGTAGAGCGGCACAATCTCGACGAGACCGCCGATGCTGATGACGATGGCTACGAGCACACCCATCAGGCCAATTCGCCGTTCAATCAGGTCATGGTTCATGTTCGTGTTCCTTGTCCTGTGGGGTTCAGTGCGCAGCAGGGGCGAGAACGGGGATGTCCGGCCCGTGTTTGACGCTACTGATCGTTTTCCACACGTTCCAGGCCATCAGCAGCATGCCGCTGAACACCATGAAGCCACCCAGTACGCGGACCGCGTAATAAGGGTAGGTGGCCTTCAGCGCTTCCACGAAGGTGTAGGTCAGCGTGCCGTCGGTATTCACGGCTCGCCACATCAGGCCCTGCATCAGGCCGGCAATCCACATGGCCGCCACATACAGCACGATGCCGATGGTGGTCGTCCAGAAGTGAATGTCGATAGCCTTGATGCTGTGCATGCGGTCGAGACCGTAGAGACGCGGGATGAGCGCGTAGAGCGATCCGACGGAGATCATGGCGACCCAGCCCAGGGCGCCGGAGTGCACGTGGCCAATGGTCCAGTCCGTGTAGTGGGAAAGCGCGTTGACGCTTTTGATGGACATCATCGGACCCTCGAAGGTCGACATGCCGTAGAACGACAGTGAGACCACGAGGAACTTCAGGATGGGGTCCGTCCGGAGCTTGTGCCAGGCGCCCGAGAGCGTCATGACGCCGTTGATCATGCCGCCCCAACTCGGAGCGATAAGCATGAGGCTGAACACCATGCCTAGCGATTGCACCCAGTCGGGCAGCGAGGTGTAGATGAGGTGGTGGGGGCCCGCCCACATGTACAACGAGATGAGGGCCCAGAAGTGCACTACCGACAAGCGGTAGCTGAATACTGGGCGCCCGGCCTGCTTCGGGATGAAGTAGTACATCATCCCGAGGAAGCCGGCCGTGAGGAAGAAGCCCACGGCGTTGTGCCCGTACCACCATTGGACCATGGCATCCACCACGCCCGGATAGGCGCTGTACGAGCGGAACAGGGTGGCCGGTATGGCGGCACTGTTGACCAAGTGCAACACGGCGATGGTAAGTATGTAGGCCGCGAAGAACCAGTTGGCGACGTAGATGTGCTGCACGCGGCGCTTGGCGAGAGTGCCGAAGAAGACGATGGCGTAAGACACCCACACGATCGTGATCAGGATATCGATGGGCCATTCCAGTTCGGCGTATTCCTTGCCGCTGGTAATACCTAGCGGTAGCGTGATGGCCGCTGACAGGATGATGGCTTGCCAGCCCCAGAACGTGAAGCCAGCCAGTTTGTCCGCAAACAAGCGCACGTGGCAGGTGCGCTGGACGATGTAGTAACTGGTGGCGAAGAGCGCGGAACCGCCGAAGGCGAAAATGACGGCGTTCGTGTGGAGCGGGCGTAGCCTCGAATAGGTTAGCCAGGGGATGTCGAAGTTCAGTGCCGGCCACAGTAACTGGGCGGCGATGATGACCCCGACCAGCATGCCGACGATGCCCCAGACCACCGTCATTAGGGCGAACTGCCTGACCACGCGGTCGTTGTAGTGTTCGGTTTGCTGCATGGTTCCAGCCTCGGTTTTTATTGGTGTCTGCAACGATGTGCAGGTATGTGGCTAATG